>DASXPA010000023.1:0-61781 GCA_036493915.1 Chthoniobacterales bacterium
GTGAAAAATCAACACTTCGAGATCGAGCGGAAGTTTCTCGTCCGCCAGCTCCCGCGCGGTTTGAAGAAATTGCGGCACAATAAGATCGACCAAGGATACCTCACGATCGGGCGCGATCGCTCGCACGTGCGGGTGCGGCGCAAAGGGCGGGCCTACACGCTGACCTTCAAACGCGGGTCCGCGGCCGGGCGAGAGGAACGCGAAATTCGTCTCACCCGCGCGCAGTTCGACGTCCTCTGGCCGGCGACGGCGGGAGCGCGCCTAACGAAAACGCGTTACGATGTGCCTTGGAAAAAATCGATTATCGAGATCGATATCTACCATGGCTCGAATGAAGGACTGATCGTGGCGGAAGTAGAATTTCCGGATGACGCGAGCTGTCGCAAATTTCAGCCGCCCGCTTGGCTCGGCCCCGAAGTCACGAGCATGGGCCGCTACAGCAATCCGCGGTTGGCGCGCGACTAACCAAAGGGTCCGCTATCCGCTTGCGCTTCCCCACATACGAAGTCGACGCCCGCAACAGATTTGCACTTGGCCATTCGGTAAATTTGCGTTAACCGCTGGAGCGGAAACCACCTTATGCTCTCGATCAAAAAGCTCCTCGGTCACGACGAGAAATTTTACGACCTGCTCGAGGCGAGCGCTCAGCAGGCGGACAGTAGCGTGCATCATCTCGTCGAGCTGCTCGCGAAACTGGAAGAGCACAATTCCTCGCAAAGCCTCGAGGAATTTGTCCACAGCCGGCGCAAGGACAAGGAGATCACCCAGGAGTTGACGGAGCAGTTGTGCAAGACCTTCATTACGCCGTTGGAGCGCGAAGACATCCAGGCGCTTGCGACCGCGCTCTACAAGATTCCGAAGACGGTGGAGAAGATTGGCGAACGGGTTCTGATTTTTCCGGGCGACCGGCACAGCCGCAATTTTTCCAAACATCTCGAGTTGCTTGACCAAGCCGCCGAAGCCGTTCTCGCGATGGTGAAGGAATTGCGCAATGGTACCGATGTCGCGACGGCGCGAGAGCGCAACGCACGCCTGCAGATCATCGAAGGTGACGCCGACAAGCTGGAGCTGGAACTCTTGCGCGACCTCTATCACGGCGATTACGAGCCGAAACAGATCATTTTTCTGCGCGACCTCTACGAGCTCTTGGAAAAGGTGATCGATCGCTGCCGCGACGCCGGCAACATCATTCTCCAGGTCGTGCTCAAATATTCCTGACTCGTCAGGCTGCTCGACGCATGACGCTCTTTTTTCTGGTCGTCATCGCGGCTCTCGCCTTCGAGTACATCAACGGATTTCACGATGCCGCCAACGCCATCGCCACCGTCGTCTCGACCAAAGTTCTGACCCCGCGGCAGGCGATCGCAATGGCCGCCTTTTTTAATCTCACCGGAGCGCTCATGGGCACCGCAGTCGCGACCACGATCGGGAAAGGGATCGTCGACCTGAAGGTGGTGACGATGCGCACGATCATTTGCGCGCTCTTTGGGGCGATCGTCTGGAATCTGGTGACATGGTTGCTCGGGCTGCCGTCTAGTTCCAGCCATGCGCTCATCGGCGGGCTTTGCGGCGCGGCGATCGCGGCGGCGGGAGGAGATTTTTCGGTTTTGAAATGGCGCACCGGGCTGCTGCCGAAAGTGGTCGTGCCGATGGTCAGCTCGCCGATCGCGGGTTTCATCTTTGGCGCGCTTCTCATGTTCCTGCTCCTCCTCGTCCTGCAATCTTTCACCCCGCATTTCGTCCACAAAATCTTCGGCAAATTGCAACTCGTGAGCGCGGCCTGGATGGCGCACAGTCACGGGACGAACGACGCCCAGAAGACCATGGGCATCATCGCGCTGGCGCTCTTCACTGGGACGACCGCGGGGACCTTCGCGCACCTACCGCACGCTCTTCATTTCCTCAGCACGCCGACTTTTCAGGTGCCGACTTGGGTCGTCTTCGCCTGCGCGGCGACGATGGCAGCCGGGACGGCGGCCGGCGGCTGGCGGATCATTCGAACGTTAGGCCACAAGATGGTGAAGCTGCAGCCGGTGCACGGTTTCGCCGCAGAGACGACGGCCGCGGTCATCATTCAAGCGGCGAGCAGCTATGGCATTCCGCTTTCCACGACGCACGTCATCTCAAGCTCGATCATGGGCGTGGGCGCGGTGAAGCGCTTCAGCGGCGTGAAATGGACGATCGTTAGGCGAATCGTCTGGGCATGGGCCTTTACTCTGCCAGTGAGCGGTTTGATCAGCTACCTGCTGGCGCGCGTTTGGGCCCTGCTCTGAGCGAAGAAGGTTGGAAGCCCTATTTTCTGCGCCGGCTTGAAGCCGATCAGCCGAGGGATGCGGATGATCACCGGCCGACGGACGAAAGCGAGCCCGGAAGAAAAGCCTGGCGAGCCAGCCTAACGAACAACTAGGCGGCGTGACGCCGGACGCGGGTGCGCAGTTCGGCGATCCGCACCTTCACCGTCTTACAGCGCTGGCGTTCCCAGGCGGCTTCGGCCGCGGGCAGCGTTTGACCAGCGTAAGGGAGCCGGGCCGGTTCCAGACAGCGCTCGGCAAATTCATTCGCCATCCAGAGCCGATGGAGGCTGCCTTCGGTCGTCGCCTCTTCGGCATCGGCGAGCAAGAGATCGCGCGCGGCGATAAAGGCATAGATTTCCTCCGCAGCCGGGCCGGCCGTGGCCGCTGGCGGCGACGATGTGGCGGCTGATTTCGCGGAGCGGACCTTGATTCGACGAGGTGGGAGAGTTGCTTGCATGGCCTGCTTAAAAGCAGGTCTCGTGCTGGCGCTGGCGGGAAATTTCGCGACTCCTTTTGTCTCCGTTGCAGGAGAGCCGCGACGCGGCCAAGCCTTCGGGCTTTCGGAAATCGGGCGGCCTGACTTTTGCTACTCCTGGTAAGCAATGGCGAAAACACCTTTGCAAATCCTCACCGTGGAAGATGAAAAAGCCGTGGCACAGATGTTGGGGATCGTGCTCGGTGGCCCCACTGCCAAAATCACGCGAGCCACGGACGGCTGGGAAGCGCTTATGAAGATTGGCGCAAACCCGCGACCCTTCGATGTCGTCATCACCGATCATCGGATGCCGCGCGTCGGCGGACTCGATCTGGTGCGTCGACTACGCACGCGCAAATTCGAAGGCAAGATTCTCGTTCTCTCAGCGCATCTCTCCGATGAAGACATCGAGGCTTACGAGAAGCTGGACGTGGACATGATGATGTCGAAACCGTTCGACTTCGAGGAGCTGCAAAGCGCGGTCGCGTTGATCACGCGTCAGCCGCCGGCACCGCTCGCCGCCTAACGAACAAACGTCGACGGCCTTTTCGAGGTTGCCTGCCAAGCCCCAAACTTGGAGCGCTCAGGGAGTTTTGGTAACGCGACCGCCCTGGATTCCTCCGGCGCCGCCGGCTTCGCTTTCCCCTGCGTTCCAGGCGAAGGCTGGAGGTAAGGGGATTCGAACCCCTGGCCTTCTCATTGCGAACGAGACGCTCTACCAACTGAGCTATACCCCCGAAGCCTTTTTAACCGTGGCGGCTGGTCGTTCGAACCTAAAGTGTCGTTGCACCATTGGTCCACTCCGCTTTGCTCAGCCCGCAGGTTTTCGGGCAAAAAGTATCAGCGGTGAAATATTCTTCAGCAAGCGAAAAGACCGAGCCCGATGGCTCAGCGAATACCACCAACCGTTTTCGAACGAACCTTCCATCATCGCGGTTAAGGCGCCACCACCGTCCGGGTCGCAGGAGCCGGGCGCTCACCCGCAGCATCTCCAAATGACGCAACGGATCGAGGCGCGATAAACTGCCGCGGACTTTTTTCTCACCTGATTCCGCAGCGCGTCGTCCACTTCGCGGCATCTTAAGCGGCGGCACTCGAAGCAACAAGCTGGAGGCTCGAGCAGAACCTCTGCCCTCAAGGAATGGCAGGCTATTCCGACGCGGGTTGCGCCGGCATAAAGGATTCGTTAGGAGTCGTGACTGCTCGCGGCGGGGGCGAGACGGGTGCGGCGAGCCGGCTGTTGATGAATTCGACGATTTGCTGGACGCGTTCGCCGCGCCCACGCTCGAAGAGAAACAGCGCGCTCGCGCCGCCGCCGTTCTCGCTCGAGATCACCAGATTTTCGGAAAGAAATTTCGACTCCCAGGCAGCGACGCAGCCGGTCAGATTGAGCGTCTGCGCTTTGGCGCGCCAGCCGTGCGGGGCGATGAAGAAAAGCTTGCCTGGGTCTTCATTGTTGACCGCGAGGAGGCCGGAGGAATTTGCCGGGACTCCTCGCATCCGTTTGGCGATGCACGGAACCGCCCACGCGACCGTCTCGCCGAGCACGTTTTCGCGCTGGAACGCGGCGGCATAGCGCGACGGCAGCGTCGTGGGGAGTGGCCCTCCCTCCTCGCTGCCTGCCGGACCGTTCAGTTTTTTCCAAATGAGCCAAAGCTTCACGCGCACCGCGCGAAAGATCTTGGGCGCGAAGTAGAGCAGGATCGAGAGCAGGAGAACGAATATCGCGAGCGCGAGCGCCGGATTGTAATGGATGAGCGCAAGACCGCCGATGACGGCAGCGTCTTCGAGCAGGCTGAGTCCAACATTTGAAAACGGTTCCGGCGAAGCGTTGGCGACGAGCCGGGTCGAGGCTTTGGCCGAGTGCGTGATGAGACTTGCGCCGCCGGCCGCGAGCGCGATCGCGAGATCGAAGACCGGCGTCGTCTGCCCGAGCACACGAACGGCAAGGAGCGCGCCGCCGATCGGACGAATGATGGTGTGGACGGTGTCCCAGGCGGAATCGATCCACGGGATTTTGTCGGCGAAAAACTCGATGACGTAGAGCGCGCCAGAGATCCAGATGATGATGGGATCGCCGAGGACAGCGAGCGATTGGTATTCGGGCGCAAGAACGATCCAATGCAGGTGAATCGCCAGGCCGGTGACGAAAACCGTGAGGTAAAGATTAAGTCCGGCGAGGCAGGCGAGCCCGAGCGCGACGCCGAGCAACTTGAGCTGATCCACTCCGGAAATATGGGGACGCGCCGGGCGAAGTCACGCGCTTTCGGTTGCGAGGCGAGCGCTCCGCTGATAACTCCTGCGCATGCTCGACATCCGTTTGATTCGCGAAAAACCGGACTTTGTGAAAAGCCGGCTGGCGACGCGGGGCGGCGACGATGCCGCCAGGATCGACGACGTGCTCGCGGTCGATGCCGAGCGGCGAAAACTCGAGACCGCGCTCCAGCAATGCAATGCCGATCGCAAACGCTTGAGCAAAGAAATCGGCGGGGCGCGGGGCCGCGGCGAGGATTCGAGCGAGCTGGAAGAAAAGGTGCGTAAGATTGGCGACGAAATCGCCGAGCTCGTTAGGCAAACCGCCGCGGCGGAAGAAGAGCAACGCGATCTGCTACTCAACATTCCGAATCTGCCGCACGCAGGCGCGCCGATCGGCAAGACGGCCGCGGAGAATCCGATCGTCCGCACCTGGGGCGAGAAACCGCAGTTGGCGGCGCCGGTGCTCGATCATGTCACGCTCGGAGCGCAGCGGAAGCTCTTCGATGGTGAGCGCGCGACGAAGTTGAGCGGGAGCGGATTCATCTGCTTCACCGGGGCGGGCGCGCGACTGGAGCGGGTGCTGATTCAGTTCATGCTCGATCTGCACACACGCGAGCACGGCTATCTTGAAGTGAGTCCACCTTTCCTCGTTAGGCGGGACTGCATGGTCGGGACGACGCAGCTGCCGAAGTTTGAGGAAGACATGTATGGATTCGAAGATGGCGCGATGTTTCTCGCCCCGACCGCGGAAGTGCCGGTGACAAATCTGCATCGCGCAGAGATTCTTCCGGCCACGGAGTTGCCGAAAAAATACGTCGCTTACACGCCCTGTTTCCGTCGCGAAGCGGGCTCGGCGGGGCGCGAGACGCGCGGGATCATACGCGTGCATCAGTTCGACAAAGTGGAGCTGGTGAAGATCACGACGCCGGAGAATTCTGATACCGAGCACGAGGCGCTGACCCTGGATGCGGAGCGGGTCTTACAGTCGTTAGGCTTGCATTATCGGGTGATCGAATTGTGTACGGGCGATGTCGGATTTGGCTCGGCCAAGACTTATGACCTCGAGGTCTGGTCGCCTGGGCAGAACGCGTATCTCGAAGTATCGAGCTGCTCGAACTTTGAAGATTTCCAGGCGCGCCGGATGAATCTGCGTTTCAAGGACGCGGAGGGGAAGAATCGCTTCTGCCATACCTTGAATGGTTCGGGCACAGCGCTGCCCCGGCTTTTTGCCGCGCTCATCGAATCGAATCAGCAGGCCGATGGATCGGTCCGCATTCCAGAAAAGTTGCAGCCGTACTTCGGCGCGTCGGTGCTGTAGACGCTTCGCCCTCCGAAGCGCGAGGATCGGCTGCGGTCGTTGTGCCCGCGCCTTCCAGAGAGAGGCATCCGCAGGATTTGGGTCGTTAGGCGGACGGCGGTGTTTCGGCGAAGAGATCGAGCTGACCGCGTTCATTAGGCGCGAATTCTTCTTCGTTAGGCAGGAGGAGATCGAAACCGAGCCGCTCCGCGAGTCGCTGACAGCTAGCGGGGGCGAAGCCTTCGTAGTGGTTGTTCACAAATGTCCAGACGCTGCGGATTTCGTCGAGATGCCGCTGAATGCGCAGCGTCCAACTGTCGAGTGCTGCTTCCCGTTTCCAGAGCAATTTGTCATACCGATGGATGCGTTGGCCGTTTTCGTCGAATTTCGTCATCGCGTGGCCGAGAAGGCGCAGGTAAATGAAATCGGTCGTGAGCGGCTGGAATTCGAAGGGGGCAAGATTGCGTTCGTTGAGCGGGCTAGTGTCGGACCAGACCCAGCAGAGCCGATGTTTCTCGAGGAGCCGGATGAACTGCGGCCGATGCCAGGCCGGATGGCGAAACTCGACCGCGAAACGGAAGTCGCCCGGAAGTTGGGCGACGAATTCGCGAAAGGCGCTCTTCTCCGTTTTCGGCTCGTAGGAGGGTGGAAGCTGAATGAGCACGACGTGCAACTTCGGGACGAGCGGTTCCAGCGCGTGGAGAAATGCGCGCAGCTCCGTGCGACAATCGCGCAGCCGGCGTTCGTGCGTAAGCTCGCGCGGGAGTTTGCAGGCGAAGCGAAAGTTGGCCGGCGTCATCTCCATCCAGCGGCGCGCGGTTCCTTCCGACAGCGCGCTATAGAAAGTGGAGTCGATCTCGACCGCTGGGAAATAGCGCGCGTAGAACTCCAGCCAGCGATTCGGTGGCCAATCCCTCGGGTAGAGCGGTCCGCTCCATTCTTCAAAGCTCCAGGCGCAACTGCCGATGCGGATCTTTTGCTGCTCAGTCAGGTTCAAAATGCTCGGCGGCGGCCCCGCTCCACGCCTCCTTCCAAGCATATCGGATGGGAGGAAGCGAGCGCGCTTTTTCCGGTCCGCGCAACGGGCTGAAACGAGGGTGGTCAGCTTGACGGCATGAGCAACGTTCATTACCCTGCGAGTCCCAAATGACCTATCGATTTCGCTTGCTCGTTTTGCTCGCCGCGGCGGCCGTGGCTTTCCCGCAGCAAAGCCCTGCCCCGGTCGTGTTTCAGCCCAGCGGGAAGGTGAAAGTTCACCCGCCCGGGGAAGAAGAGATCAACGGCAACGCGGAGCAGCTTTTCAGTCAAGCGCAGGAGGCGGAGAGGAACGGCGACATCGGTCGGGCGCTGAAGGTTTATCGCAAGCTCGTGAAGAAGTACCCGCACTCGACGCTTGCGGCCGGTTCGCTCTTTCGCTACGCGAAGTTACTTGAGGAAAAGGGCGACCTCATCAGGGCAGCGCGCTCCTATCGGGGGTTGATGGAGTATTACCCAGACACTGAACATTTCACGGAAGCGATCGAATCGCAGTTCCGCATCGGCGAGCTCTACGTGAATGGGAAAAAGATCAAGCTCTTCGGCATCCCTCTCGCGACTTCAATGGACACGGCGGTGGAAATCTTCGCCGCGATCGTTCGCAGTGCTCCCTATGGACGTTACACGGCGCGAGCGCAATTCGATATCGGTCGGGCGCGCGAGAAAGAGGGCGCGGGCGATCTCGCGGTCACGGCTTACCAGGCGGTCGTGGAGAAATTCCCTGACGATCCTTTGGCCGTCGACGCGCAATATCAGATCGGCTACATCTGGCTGAAGGCGGCGCGTGGAGGCAGCTATGATCCCGCCGCGGCCGAAAAGGCCCGGATCGCTTTTGAGGATTTTCTCTTCCGCTTCCCGAAAAGCGAGAAGGCGCCGCAAGCGCGAGAAAACCTGCGTCTGCTCGCGCATCGGGAAATCAAGGGCTCGCTCGACACCGCGAAGTATTACGACAGGCACAAGTACTACCGCGCCGCGGTCATTTATTATAACGAAGTGATCCGCGAACAACCGGGCTCGCCGGAAAGCGTGATCGCGAAGAACCGGATCGACCAATTGCGCGCGAAGTATGGTGATAAAGCTCTTCAATCCGCCGCCAGTTACGCCGAAGAAGAAGCGAAGAAGCATCCGAAGAAGCCGGTCGCGCAGTCTTCGCCTGCTGCCGGATTGCCGCCGCACGAAGAGCGGGAATCGGCCCGGCCAGAATTGCGCGACAATGCCGGCGAACTGGCGCCCTTGCCACCTTCAGCCGATTCGCTCCCGCCGCCAGCTGCGCCCGACGCCTCGATTCCGCCCGATCTCTCGGCATCGCCTTCGCCCACGCCCGGTGCTTCCGGCACTCCGTAAGTGAGAACGCTTTGCGCGGCTGCGCTGCTCGCCTTTTCGTTAGGCGGTTGCGCCGGTTACCATATCGGCCCGGTGCAACCGTATTACCTCCGGGGGATCCACTCCCTTGCGGTGCCCACTTTCAAGAACGACACCCTCATCCCGCGAATCTCGGTGCTCGTGACCGACACTGTGATCAAACAATTCCAACAGGACGGCACTTACCGCATTGCGAGCGAGGACGACGCGGATGCGATTCTGAAAGCGGAGATCTCGCGCGTCACGCGTGCGCCCGCGCGCTCCGTCCGCGGCAACGTTCTCGCCACGGCCGAGTTCAGTCTCGTTCTGCGCATCCGTTATTCGCTCATCTCCCGCTCCACCGGCAAAGTGTTGGTGCCGCCGACCGAGACTTACGGCGCGACCACTTTTTTCGTCGGCCCGGATATCACGACGGACGAACGGCAGGCGCTACCACTGGCCGCCGAGGAGTTGTCCGTCAATCTCGTCAGCCAGCTCAGCGAAGGTTGGTAGGTCGTGAAGGGCGAAGCGCAGCTCTGGCAGATCCTCGGCGACAAATTCGAAACGCTGCGAGCCGGGCGACGCTACGCTGAGGCGACCCGCGTGGCCGAAACCGCGCTCGAGATCGCCACGCGCATCTTTCCGCAAAATGATGCCTCCCTCGGGCTCAGCTACGAACGGCTCGGGCAAATCTACGACCAGCAAGGTCAGCGCGCAGAAGCCCGGCCCTACCTCGCCAAAGCTCTGCAAATCGCGGAGGCCGTCGACCCGACCGATCATCGCACCATCTATCGCCGCGCGCGCCGGCTCGCCTATCTCTGCGACCTGGCCGGCGAATACGAAAAAGCGATCGAGCTTTATGAGAAGGCGATCGCTGCGGGCGGTCAACTCGACAACATCCTCCACACCGATCTCGGCACCTTGCTCAACAATGTCGCGCTGATTTATCGCAAGAGCGGACGACAGCAGGCTGCGGAACCGTATTACCTGCACGCCCTTGAGATTTACGAAAGGCAGCTCGGCCCCAATCATCCGGACGTCGCCTCCGTCCTCAACAATCTCGGCGTTTTCTACACCAACGAGCGGCGCTATCCCGAAGCGGAACAAATGCACCGGCGCGCCCTCGCCATTCGTCAGCAAAGCCATCCGGAAGGTCACGCCGACATCGCACAATCGAACTGCAACCTGGCGGTGCTCTACCATTCGCGCGGCGATTACCGGGTCGCAGGCGAACTTTATCGGCAGTCGCTTGGAGTCTGGGAAAAGATCTCCGACAATCCGCCGGAAGACTACGAAATCGTGGCCGCCAACTACGCGGATCTTCTGCGTTCGTTAGGCAAAGCGCGTAAAGCCGCGGCTATCGAAATGCGGGCGCGAAAGAAGCGGGGTCGGGCTTAGCTTCGCCGCGAATCGCTCTTGCGGTCGGGCAAGGCGCGCGCACCTTACTGGCCGCTCGGCGCAACGCTCACGTGGCGGAATGGCAGACGCGTACGGCTCAGGACCGTATGGGGAAACCCGTGGAGGTTCGACTCCTCTCGTGAGCAGAGCAGCTCACCGGGGCAGGCGCCACTCTTCCTATTTTCGATAGGCGGAAGCGTTCCGGGTGGGGTTATATGGTATCGAACCATTACGGGTTGGCGCATAGACGAATCCGTAGAGATCTTTCTTCACGTCTACCGGCTCAAGAAGTAAGTGCTTCCGACCTGCATGTTCGCTGTACTCGATGAGAACCCGAGCGGTCCCGTTGAAGCCCCACATCTTTAACCCGGTCCCGAAGAGGCCGCCGTTCGGATACAGTTCCTCCAGCCCGGCCATGGCGTGGAAGCAGTTAATGGCAATTCTGTCCTTCCGGTAAAGCCTGTCGTCCGCTCGATACTTGATCGTGCCTCCATCAAGCAGACGTTTGCGCCCGACTCCGAGATCGAACCCCGCCTTGCTGATTTCGTAAGGGCTCCACATAGCCACCGCGGCCTTGTCATTCACAGCCAGCTTGATCGTTTCTTCGAGGGTAAAGTTTCGGCCAGGAGATAAGGGGCACTTATTCTTTTCTGGAAAAAGACGGGCACCCGCGCCGCTGAAGACACAGAGGTGGGGATTACTCGCGAAGTCGCGCGGGAGCCAGCTAATGGTAAAAGCTTCAAACGTTCGATTCTTGTGCTTCTGCTTCTTCAGGCCGGGAGTCAGCTTGGGTTGCCTGTTATCGGCAAAGACTCGAATGACGGAGAGAAACGAGTGCGAGAATTCCGGATCATTGTCCTCGTTCTGGTAAGCGAAAGGAATGATGAAGTAGCGATCCCGTATGTTCCTGCCCTCCCCCAGTCGTGCCGAAACCTTGTCTTTGATTCGATCGACAATCTGGGTGTAAAGCGGTTTGGTGTAACTTGAAAAATCGACATGCCGCTGAATTACTCCTCCCTGCGCGCCCAATGACGGCAGGACAAGAAACGCGAGCAAGGCGCAACGAATCATTCCGACCATTTACAAAGAACTGATTTTGGTTGGAAGCAAATTAGTTGCCGCAGTCGCGGGCCGGGCCAATTTTGGTCGGATTCCGGTGGAATCATCGAACCTGCAAATCGGCTGGCGGGGCAGCTGCTCCCCCGACCCTTCCTGAAAATTGCTGTTTAGCGGCTCCGCAACGGTCACAGCGCAACTCTCGTCCGAACATCTTAAAATCATGACAAATCCCTTACCTCTTCTCGCGCGCGCGCTCCTTGCCGTGCTTCTCGCTGCCTGCTTTCACGGATGCGCCCTGCCGATTGGACGGAACGCGAGTGTGACACGGGATCGCGCTTTCATCTCCTATTCGCCGGCCGTCGAGAACTCGGGAAAACTGCGTCTCGCGGTCAAAGACTTGATCGACATGAAAGGAAAGATCACCACTGCGGGATCCCAATACCTGGCGAAAAACGCTCCGCCGGCGCGCCGGGATGCGACGCTCCTCGGACCGGCGCGGCGGACAGATGTTGCGATTGTCGGAAAAACGAATCTGACGGAATTTGCTCTCGGAACGAGCGGGGCTAATGCCTACTTCGGTACGCCGATCAATCCACTTGATCATCATCGCATCCCGGGCGGCTCATCGAGTGGTTCGGCGGTCGCGGTCGCAAATGACGAAGCGGACGTCGCCTTCGGTTCGGACACCGCCGGATCAATTCGAGTTCCAGCGGCCTGTTGCGGCATCCTCGGTCTGAAGACGACGTTTGGGGTCGTGTCGCTGAAAGGCGTCTTCCCGCTTTCGCCCAAACATCTCGATACGATCGGCCCGATGGCTAAAGACGTGCCCAACCTGGTAAAGGGCATGGCATTGCTCCAACCCGGATTTTCTGGTCGCTACGAAGCTGCCAAGGCGCGACACGAGTCGGCCAAACAAATCAGAATCGGACGCTTTTACGTTGTGGGAACCGATCCGAAGATCGAGGAGGCGATCGACGATGCGTTGCGGGCGGCGGGCTTTCGCGTGGTCCGGCTGGGAGAGCGCTTTCGAACTCTCTGGGATCAAGCGCAGTCGAACGGGAGCACAGTGGCGGTGTCGGACGGCTGGTTGAGCGATCGACAATATCTCGGCAAGCCCGGCGTCGCCCTAACGACTCAAGCCGCGATTCGCCTCGGCGAATTGCAATACAATACCACTTACCGGCGTGCGCTGGACGCGCGACGAGGGTGGCGTCGAGAGCTGAGCCGGATTCTTGACAAGGTCGACTTCATAGCCCTGCCAACTTTGAAGTCATTGCCGCCGCATCAATTGCTCTTCGAGCGTTCCGCTCTCTTCGAGGCTCGGGTGCTCGCGTTGCAGAATACCGTAGCAGTGAACTACGCGGGCAATCCGGCGATTGCGATTCCGATTCCTTATCCGGATCGTCATTTCCCAGTGACAAGTCTCCAACTTATCGGGTCGCGGTTCGATGAGGCGGGGCTTGTCAATGCGGCGCGCATGATCATGGCAAAGTCGCCGGTCAATATGGAAAAATATCGGCGCTAAAAGGAGAGTTTGGGACCAAGGCAACGATCAGGCGCGAATCGCAGGGTAATGGGTTCAACGGTCTCGGCTCTTTCTCGCACGCTCAGTCTCCTTTGCCTGCTCCTTGTTTTTCCCAGCACCATGGGATGGGCGGAGAGCGTCGGGTCGCTGATCGCAAAGGGCGACCGGTTCGACAAGGCGCTCAAGCCGCACGAAGCGCTCAACTATTACCTGCCGGCGAACCGGGCCGAACCGGATAACGTCGACGTTCTCCTTCGCATCGCCCGCCAGTATCGCCACTTAATGAGCGATGCGTCGGCGAACAGCGAGAAGCTTCGGCTCGGCGGGATCTCGCTTCAGTTTGCCCAACGCGCCTCCGATCTCGCTCCGAAAAACTCCGAAGCGCAGCTCTCCCCTGCGATCAGCTATGGGAAAATGCTTCCTTACATGTCGAGCAAGGACCAGGTGGCGGCTTCGCCAAAAATCAAGGCGGCGGTCGATCGCGCCCTGGAACTCGATCCGCGCAACGATACCGCCTGGTACATCCTCGGGCGCTGGAACCGCGTCCTCGCCAATGTCAATGTAGTCAAACGAGTCCTGGCAAAGGCGATCTATGGCGACCTACCTGTGACGACCAACGAGGAAGCGGAGAGATGTTTGCAAAAGGCGATCGCAATTAATCCTAACCGGCTCATTCATTACATCGAACTCGGGCGCGTCTACGCGGCGATGGGACGCAAGGAAGACGCGCGCAAATATATCCTCAAGGGACTCTCCATGCCCAACGACGAAAAGGATGACCCCGAGATGAAGGAAATCGGGCGGGAGACCCTGAAGAAGCTGGGCTACAGCGCGGAGTAACTCGCCTCGTTAGGCAATTTGCGGGGACATTTCGTAGCCGAACCACTCCGGCATGTCGGCCAAACCGCCGCCCATGAATTGATGATGCCAGAGCTGGGTCGCGACTACCGCGGTTAAGCCCATTTCGACGGAGAGGCGGGGCAGGGAGCCGGCACGTAACCCGCGAAATTCCTTGCGCCAGCGCGTGACCTCTTTGATGTCGAAATAACCGGTCGCGCGCAGCGAATCTTCGCTCAGGAGCTGAGTGACAAAGGGCGGCTCAGGATCCATGTGGAAGCTGTCGAGCGGCGCGCGAAAAATGACCTTGTGGCGCCGGGCGACAACCTTTGGGATCCAGCGCTCCGCGAGGAGGCGCAAGAGATACTTGTCGCGAAAGCCGCGGAGCTTCCAGCGGGGATGAAGCTTCGAGGTAAAATCAAATACCTCCTCATCGAGGAACGGATAACGCACTTCGACCGAAGAATGCATCGCCACCCGATCGCCCTTGGCCTGGAGGAGGTGGCCGGCCAATAAGACCCGCGCTGCGATCCAGACCCCGCGGTTGAGCGGCGCCCAGCGCTTTGCTTTCTCGACCGGAAATCCCAGCTCGCCCCACGGATGACTGTTGTTCATCACTTCGCGCATCGATTCCGAATAGAAGCGCAGTTTCGAAATCGCGAGCAAGCCATAGGAATCGATCCACGCGTTCTGACCGCCAATTGAGTCCTCCACCCGCTCACGCCACGCCGGGGGGAAATGCGGCACCTTGTTAAGACTCAGATAACTCCGCCGCGCCCAGTCACTCAGACTTAGTCCAGGGAGAAGGTCGAGGTAACCTATGAGCTTGGCCGCTTTGTACCACGGATAACCGACGAGCCATTCATCGGCGCCCTCGCCGGTGAGCACCACTTTCTGACCATTGGCGTGAACGCGCTCTGCCAGTTTAAGCAAGGCGCCACAGGCTGTATCTATGACCGGCGCTTCGGCCGCTTCGATAAGCTTTGGATAGCTTTCAAGCGCTTCGCGATCGCCGTATTCCTGCACGATCGGCGGTTTGGCTCCAATGTGCCGGGCGGACAGACTCGCGGCGCTCAGCTCATCAAATTCAGGTTCATTGACACGCACCGTATAGGTGTTGATTGCCGGCCCTTTGAGGCGACAGGCAAGGGCCAGAATCATGCTCGAATCGACTCCACCGGAAAGATAGGAACCGACCGGCACGTCGGCGCGCAATCGCTCTTCAACGGCCTGGAGCAGAAGCCGCTCGAATTCATCCACCAATGCCGTGGGATTTTCTCCCCATAACTCCTCACCCTGCGCGGGGAAATCCATTTCCCAATAGGCGCGTTCGGCGATCACCGCCGCTGTTCCGTTATGCTCTGGAACGATGTGGAGAAAATGCCCCGGCGGCAGAAGTTGCACGCCTTCAAAACAAGTTCGTGGTCCCGGCACAGCGGAGAAGGTGAAGACATGATCGAGGCCCTGACGATCCGGCCGGGATGGCACCATGCCGGAAGCAAGCAGGCCCTTGATCTCCGAAGCGAAGAGCAACCAATCGTCCTGTCGACTCCAGAACAATGGCGCGATGCCAAAGCGGTCGCGAGCGAGGTGCAGTTCGCGCCGCCGTGCGTCCCACAACGCGACCGCAAACTGACCGCGCAGCCGTTCCCACACCCCGACGCCGTGGTCTTCGTAGAGATGCGGAATGATTTCCGTGTCGCAGTGCGTGCGAAGGCGATGACCTTTCGCGATCAGTTCGTCACGCCGCTCGACGTAATCGAATAATTCTCCGTTGTAGACCACGAGGACGCTCTCGTCTTCGTTCGTCATCGGTTGCTGTCCCTCAGCCAAATCGACAATGCTCAGCCGACGCGAAGCGAGTGAGATTCCCGGCTGCTCGAGAAAACCGTCCTCGTCCGGTCCGCGGTGAGTAATGGCACGCGCCATTCGCTGCACCATTCCTTCTGGTGCCCGGCGTCGCCCCGTCAGGTCAATAATTCCCGCAATTCCGCACATGGTTCTCGTCCGATTCGATCATCGCTCTTGATCATCTTTTCGCAGGAGGTCGAGAAAGAGATTGTCTCTGAGCGAGAAAAGGTCGTGCGAAAAACTGATCTTGCCACCGCGGAGGACGCATGCGGCGCGGCGAGTTTAAAAAAAATGTGCAAAAGCGGACGTGCGGGTCGCGCTAGAAACGAATTGGTCATGAATCAGTGAATGGCTTATCGTCCGTCGCCGTCAGAATCCACACGCCCGGACCGGTAGCTTACTTGACATGCTCAAAGGCAGCGCTGATCAATCCGCCCCCGCAGACCAGGTTACGCCCATGCAGAAAGAACGTATCGCGATAATAGGAGTTGGTTGCCGCTTCCCCGGCGGGGTAAATTGCGCCGATTCGCTCTGGAAACTTCTCATCGAAGGTCGCGAAGGCGTCGTCGATGTGCCGCCTGATCGCTGGAATGTGGAGCGCTATTACGACGCCGAGCCCGGCGTGGCGGGGAAGTCAATTGCGAAGCGCGGCGGGTTCATCGACAAAATCGACCAATTCGATCCGCAGTTCTTTGGCATCTCGCCGCGTGAAGCGCCCTTTGTCGATCCGCAACATCGCCTTCTGCTCGAGACCGCCTGGGAGGCAATTGAAGATGCGGGGCTCGTGCTCGATTTCGAACACGGGACCGATCTCGGGGTGTTTGTCGGCATTTCCCATAATGATTACCAGGGGATTCAAAGCACGCCTTTCGAGCATTTCACCATCAATCCCCACACGCCCACCGGCAGTGCGCATAGCATCGCTGCCAATCGCATCTCCTATTGCCTGAATCTGCGCGGGCCAAGCGTCGCCATGGACACAGCGTGCTCTTCCGCTCTCACCGCGGTCCACGCAGCGTGCGAGCACATCCGGGCCGGTCGCGGCGACGCGGCGCTGGCAGGCGGAGTCACTGTCATGATTACCCCCGGCGGCTTCATCGGATTTTCGCAGGCGGCGATGCTCTCGCCCGAGGGACGTTGCGCTGCTTTCGACGAATCGGCCAGTGGCTTTGTTCGTGGCGAAGGCGCCGGAATGGTCTTGCTCAAGCGTCTCTCACAGGCGATCGCGGACCGCGATCCGATTCACGCGGTCATCCTAGGGACGTCGATCAATCAAGACGGCCACACCAACGGCATCTCGCTTCCAAGTCCGGAAGCCCAGGCGCGTCTCGTGCAAGACGCGTGCAGGGATGCCGGCATCGCTCCGGAGGAAATCGGGTTCGTCGAAGCGCACGGCACGGGTACGGCGGTGGGCGATCCGATCGAGGCGCACGCACTCTCCGAAGCGCTTTGCCGGAATCGGCCTTCGGACACGCCTCTTCCCATCGGCTCGATCAAAACGAATCTCGGCCATTTGGAAACTGCCGCCGGGGTCGCGGGCTTACTCAAGGCGATGCTGGCGCTCAAACACGGCCAGATCCCGCCGAGCCTTCATTTTTCGAAACCAAACCCGCACATCGATTTCGAAAAACTTAAGCTGCGCGTCCCGGTCACCGTGGAGCCGTTTCCGAATGGAACGGCGGAGCGGATCGCCGGCGTGAACTCTTTCGGATTCGGAGGTGCAAACGCTCATGTCATTCTGGCCGCAGCGCCGCCGCATCAGCCGGAAAAATCGTCGACCATTCCAGGCAATCGACCGTGGCCCGTGATCCTCTCGGCGCGCTCGGAAAAATCGCTGCGCAAATCAGCGGGAGACCTGAGCAACTGGGTCAGGGAACACGCCAACGCTAACGGCAGTTCGCCCGTCATCCCCGACCTCACCTACACTCTCGGGGCGCGGCGAAACCATCATCCGCATCGCCTCACTCTTGTCGCGAGCAATTGGACCGAGCTAAGCGAAGAACTCGATGCCTTCGCGAAAACCGATGAAACCGCCAAAGTCCGCACCTCTTTCACGCCGCGCCGGGAAGAGGGGCTGCGCGTTGGCTTCATCATGAGCGGTCAGGGTCCGCAATGGTGGGGAATGGGTCGCGAGCTGATGCAGCACGAGCCGGCTTTTCGCGACGCCATCGAGCGTTGTGATGTCGCACTCCGACCCTGGACCCGCTTTTCTCTGCTCGAAGAACTCGGTCGCGGCGACGAGACCTCGCAGATGCACCGGACCGAGATCGGTCAGCCTTCGATTTTCGCGATGCAAATTGCCCTCGCGGCGCTTTGGAAATCGTGGGGTGTGAAGCCTTCTGCGATCGTCGGTCATAGCGTTGGCGAGATCGCGGCCGCTTGTGTCGCTGGCATTTTTTCCCTCGACGAAGGAGCCCGGATCATCGCCATGCGTGCGCGCCTCATGGAAGAATGCGGACGTGGTCAGGGTACCATGCTCGCGATCGGTCTTCCGGAAGATGAAGCCCTCACGCTCATCGCCCGACACGACCGGACGGTCACGATTTCTGCTCTTAATGGACCGCGGTCCATCACACTCTCAGGGCCGCGCATCTCGCTCGAGGCAATTGCCGCCGAAGTCGAGGCTCAAGATGGTTTTGCGCGCCTCGTGAAGGTCGATCATCCGTTTCATCATCCGCTCATGGCGCCGGCGGCGGATGCGCTCGAAGCTGAGCTCGCCGAGCTGAAACCGCAGCCCTCAGAGATTCCTTTTTTCAGCACGGTGACGGGAGACCGCTGCGCGGGCGAAAACTGCGACGCGGCTTACTGGGCGCGCGGCATTCGGCAGCCGGTGCTTTTTGCCTCGGCAGTTGGAGCCCTCGCCGATTTCGGGGTCGATCTCTGGCTGGAACTGAATGCCCATCCGGCGCTCGCACATGCGACGCAGGAATGTCTTTCCGGGCGCGGAATCAAAGCGCCCGTGGTCTCTTCCGCCCGTCGCGAGCGAGAATTGGAGTCGATGCTTGAGGCGGCGATGGATCTCCATCGTGCGGGGTTACCGCTCGATTTCTCCGCCATGACGCCCTCGCGGCATCGGCTCGCGCTTCCCGCCTACGCCTGGGAAAAAGCCCGTTGGTGGAATGAAGCAAGCGACGCGCGCGACGGCCGCCTCGCGGCTGGCGGACGCGGGTTCTTGGATGTGCGACTGCCAACCGCGACGCCCACCTGGATCGTGAGGCTCGACTCGCGCCACATGGCTTTCCTGAAGGATCACAAGGTCGAAAATCGCGTCATTTTCCCTGCCGCAGCCTTTGTTGAGATGGCGCTCGCAGCGGGGGTGCAATTGTTCGAGGGCCGTTCGTTTGCGGTCGAGGATTTCGAAATTCGTAAGCCGCTCATCCTGCCGGACCCGCCCTCGGGTGTGCAGCTTGAGTTCTCCTATTCGCCTAACGAGCGCACTTTCGCGATCCAAAGCCGCTTCGAGCAGAGTGTGAGTTGGTCCCTGCACGTCGTTGGCTCGCTGCGCAGCGAGCGAACCGAGTCGGCTTTTGCTTCCTCGCAATGGACGCAGCCTAACCAAAGTCAACCGGTCAAGGTCGGTGATATTTACCGGCACCTGAGCGACCTCGGCCTGCGTTACGGGGAGGAATTCCGACCCATCCGCGAGCTTGCGGCTGGCGCCGGGCAATCGGCAGGTCAGGTCGCGCTCTCCGACGCAATCGCCCCGCGCGCGGGGGAATTTGCGCTTCATCCGGTGCTTTTCGACGGAGCGCTCCAGGTCTTTTCTGCCGGAGCGGCGACGGTGGAAGATCGGCAGGCGCGGATGAAATTGCCGGTTCGCTTTGGCCGAATCCTCTACCTCGGATCTCCCGGCGTGTCGTGCCGTGTTTCGGCAAAAGTGCGCGCCTTTAGCGATGATTTTCTTGAGGGCGATTTTGCCCTTTACGACGAAGCCGGAAAACCGTGCGTGCTGGTGGATGGATTTCGGGCCATCAGCGTTTCCGGCGCAGGGCGTTCCACGTTTTTCAGCGGCACGCGCGACCTGACTTATCACGTCACCTGGCAGCGCACGCCTAACGAATCGGCCCGGACTGCGTTGGCACCGCTTCCCCTTACTCAACTGCACGCGGTGGTGCAAAGTGCATTGGATCACGTCGTGTCGATTCGCGGCACTGCAACGCTTGAGGCGGCTCTCGTTGCGCTCGACGACTTGGCTGTCGCGCAACTGGCGCGAGGCCTCCGCGCGATGGGAGTTAGGCCCAAGGTTTCCTTCAATGCAGCAAGCCTGCACGTGTCCGCGGCAATGGAGGCCCCCTTTGCGCGCCTAACGGCCGGACTCGTTAGGCACAAGTTGCTCCGGAAGAAAGGAACGAGCTGGGAACCGACCTCGAAGTTTCTTGCAGCTGCTGATTCCGCTGAAGAGGTTCTGCGCAGTTTCATCGAGGAGCATCCCGGGCACCTTCCGGAAGCGCTCCTGTGCGAAGGGAGTTGCACCGAGCTGGGAGCGATTCTGCGGGGAGAAAAAGAAGCCGTGCAGGTGTTGTTTTCCGGGATCGGCGCGGAGTTGCTTGACCAGTTTTATGGTGACGGGCTCTTCACGAGTCAGTGGCTCGCGGCCATTGCCGCCGCGGTCAGCACGGCCGCGCGAAACCTCCCCGAAGGACGTGGCCTGCGCATTCTTGAGATCGGCGCCGGAACCGGCGGACTCGCTTCGCAGGTCCTGCCGCTCCTCGAGCGCGGTTTGCACTCTTACATTTTCAGCGACGTTTCGGCGGCATTCTTCTCCGGCGCGGCCCAAAAGCTGGCGGCTTTTCCGGAAGTCGAGTTCAAGATTTTCGACCTCGAAAAGCCGGGCACCGAACAGGAGCTCGCGGCCGAGACGTTCGATTTCATCATCGGCACTAACGTTCTGCACGCGGTGAATGATGTGCGCGCTGCGCTGCGCAACCTGCACGGGCTCCTCGCGCCGGGCGGCAGCCTTATTTTCATGGACATTGCCACGCCCCAGCTTTGGACCGAAACGGTTTTTGGCTTAACGAGCGGGTGGTGGCGTTTCACCGATCGCGATCTGCGTCCTGAACAACCGCTCTTGCAGCGAGTTCAGTGGGAAAAAGTTTTGCGCGAGAGCGGTTTCGTGGAAACGGCGTCGTTGCCCGGCCTGATCGGACCGACTGGCGGGGAAGGTCAGATCGGCCTTCTGGCGCGGAAGTCGAAAGAAGGGTCCGACCTTCCCGTCCAAAGGAGCACCGAGGGTCCGGAGGAAAAATCGTGGCTCGTTTTTGCGGACGATTCGGGACTCAGCGAGACCTTAGTTTCGCGCCTGCGCGGAAACGATGCGCGTTGCCGTGTGGTCAGGCAGGGAGATGATTTTCAGTCCGACGGAGGCGACGGGTTCATCCTGCGACCGGGCGCGTTGGAGGATTGGCAAAAGCTCCTCGAAACCTGCGCTGATTCTCCCCCAGAGCGGATTGTTTATTTCTGGAGTCTTGACGCGCAGACCAGCGACATTGCGACCAATCTCGACGCGCTCCTCCACCTCACCCACGCTCTTGAGCAGACTCAGCCTACGGCGAAGTTGCGCCTCGAACTGGTAACGCGAAACGCCCAATCCGCCGGGAACGATGCGCAGCCTGCGGCAGTGGGTCAGGCGCCCGCGATCGGACTGGTGCGGGTGATCCTAAACGAGCATTCCAACTTGTGCTGGCGCGTGATCGATCTGCCGCCGGAGCCCAGCGCGGCCGACGCGACGTCAATCTGGAACGAACTTGTTCTCGACGACGCGGAACGGGAGATCGCCTTGCGCGGTGAAGCTCGCTATGTTCGGCGACTCGATCGCGGGCAGCCGCCACGCGAGCAGTGGCTCGATCCCGCGCTCCCGTTGCGCCTTGAGTCGCCTGAGCGCGGCCATCTCGACAGCCTTCGCTTTGCTCCATTCAACCTGCCGCACTGCGAACCCGGTCATGTTCTGATCGAAGTGAAAGCAGCAGGGATGAATTTCCGCGATGTGCTCAAGGCGCTGGCGCTTTATCCAGGCGACGCTCCCGATGCGCGGATCTTCGGCGACGAGATTGCCGGCGTCGTTAGGGCGGTTGGTCCCAATGTCACGCACGTCGCTCCCGGCGACGAAGTTTTTGGTCTCGCCGTCTTTGGACTCGCCACGCACACGATCGCCCGCGCCGGTGATGTGCGACGCATCCCGGAGGGATTGACCTTCGAAGCCGCAGCTACTTTGCCGGTCGTGTTCATGACAGCGTGGCATGCCCTGCAAAATGTGGCCCGCTTGCGCGCGGGTGAGCGCGTCCTGGTCCACGCGGGCGCCGGCGGTGTCGGCATGGCCGCGATTCAGATTGCGCTTCACCTCGGTGGGGAGGTGATCGCGAGCGCAGGCAGTCCGAGCAAACGCAGCTTGCTCACGACGCTCGGCGTAAAGCATGTGATCGATTCACGGCGCGGTGATTTCGCGGAGGCAGTTCTGAATTTGACTGAAGGCAAAGGCGTGGACGTGGTCCTGAACGCGCTCGCGGGAGAAGCAATTCCGATGGGCCTCTCCTGCCTCGCCGAGTTTGGCCGCTTCATCGAGATCGGCAAACGCGATATTTACCAAAACTCGCGCATCCCACTGCGCCCGCTGCGAAACAATTCTTCATTTCACGTCGTGGCGATGGACGCGGTCTTTCACGGCGATGAAAAACTGACGCGAAAAATGCTGGAGCAGGTTTCCGGATTGGTCGAGCACGGCGCGTTGCGGCCGCTTCCTTTCCACGCGTTTCCTGCTTCTCGCATCGACTCAGCGTTTCGTCTCATGGCTGGCGGAAAACATATCGGCAAGGTTGTGATCTCACTCCCGGTGCCCTTCGTGCCACGCCGCGGCGAGCTGCCCGGGCCGGGCTTTGAGGTGAAAACCGACGCGACCTATCTCATCAGCGGCGCGTTTGGCGGGTATGGAAAAGTTCTTGCCCGCTGGCTGGTTGATTGTGGTGCACGCCATCTTCTCCTGACGAGCCGGAGCGGCGCCTCGAATCCGGAGGCTCAGGAATTTGTCACCGATTTGCAGAAGCGCGGCGTTGAAGTGCGGGTGGTGCAGGCTGACATCAGCGCGCCTAACGACGTGGAGCGGCTCTTCG
Organism: Chthoniobacterales bacterium; assembly: GCA_036493915.1. Taxonomy (GTDB): domain Bacteria; phylum Verrucomicrobiota; class Verrucomicrobiia; order Chthoniobacterales; family UBA10450; genus Palsa-1392. Next base: position 22,472 of record DASXPA010000023.1, read on the forward strand.
CCGAGGTCAATGCCGGCGCTAACGCGCTGCGTGGCGTCTTTCATCTCGCGATGGTGATCGACGATGCGCCGCTGACCGCGCTCACCCCTGAGCGGATGCGCAGCGTGCTCGGACCGAAGGCGCTCGGCGCATGGCTTCTCCACGAAGCGACGCGCGAGATGAAGCTCGATTGCTTCGTCATGTTCTCCTCGGTCTCGAGCATTTTCGGAAATCCGGCGCAGGGAAATTACAGCGCGGCGAACGCCTTCATCGACAGCCTGGCGCACCATCGTCAGGCGCTCGGTTTGCCCGCGCTGACGGTGAACTGGGGCGTGCTCGGCGGTGATGGTTACGTGGCGCGCAACGAGCGGGTCGCGGAATTTCTCGCGCGGCAGGGAACACTGGGGATTTCGCCTAACGAAGCGATAGCGTTGCTCGAGTCCTTCCTGCGTGCGGGCAGCGCGCAAGCAATCGCGATCCGGGTCGATTGGTCGAAGTGGCGTCAATTCTTCCGCGGGATGCAATCGAATCCGCTCCTCGAACGGATTTTTGCCTCGCTTGAGAGTGAAGAATCAACCGGCGCGACGAGCGATTGGCGGAGCCGGATCGATGCGGCCGCGCCGGACGAGAAACAGGCGGTGATTTGTCAGGCGGTGCGCGAAGCCGTGGGCTCGGTCCTGCGGGTGAAGCCGGACAGTCTGCGCGACGATCAACCACTCACCGATCTGGGGTTGGATTCCCTGATGGGTGTTGAAATTGAGAGTTCCCTCGAAGCCGTGGTCGGCGTAGCCTTGCCGCCCACGAGTCTGATGCGAGCGCGAACCATCGGGCAGATAGGGGCTTTGATTGCCGGTCATCTTGGCGGGGCGGCGTCTGCGACCGCGACGGAATCCGCGCCGGCTGCGACGACGGAATCGGCCAGTGCGGTGGATCTCGACGCGATTTCCGAGGAAGAGATCGAGCGCCTGCTCGGCAGCGAGACCGATTCTGAAGCGACGACTGAGGCGGTGGAAAAGATCAATCGTTAGGGCTCGCCGCCTGCAATCGCGATGCCGGCCGATCAGCGTGTCCGCCTCAAACAATGGCTCGAAAGCGGTGAAGCACAGCTTCATCCTCTGACGTTTCCACAGCGCGAACTCTGGGAAACCTCGCCGGTTCCGGTCGAGGACAACGCCAATCACATCTGTTGTCTGATTGACGTCCGCGGACCGTTAACCGAACGCGATTGTCGTGACGCGATTCAGCGGGCGGTTGATCGCCAGGAATCCTTGCGGCTTTCGATTCTGCCCGGCAAAGAGCGACCGCTGCAAATGATCCGAAAGAGTTTCGACTTCAATTTGGATTTCCGCGAACTCGCTCCGTCCGAGGCACGGCCGGAAGCAATCGAAGAAGCGGCTGCGGAAATTTTCCACCAATCGTTCGACCTCATGCAGGGGCCGCTCTACCGCGTCGCGGATTTATCACGCGCCCCGAACGAGCATCTGCTCGTCTTTGCGATTCACCATGCGATTGCCGATGGCTGGAGTCTCGGGGTTCTGGTTCAAGATCTTTTCGCGGCCTATCTCGAGGTGCGAATGGGATCGCGTGCCGCGTTGCCGCCTGTGCCGCAAAGCTACTCCGCCTGGGGTGCAACCGAGCGCGCTATCTGGCGGCCGGCGGCCTTAGGCGATCGCGTCGAGTTTTGGAAACGCGCTTTGTTCGGCTCACCCCGGATGTGGAGCACAGCGATCACGGCCGGGCCGCCGAAAAGGTGGCTCTCGCAGATTCCCGCCGCCTTGACTAACGAAACACGCAAACTCGCGCGTCGAACTGGCGTCACACTTTTCAATGCTCTTCTCGGGGTTTTCCAAATCGCATTTTGCGAGTGGAATGGCGGTGAAGATCTTGTCGTTGGTACGCCGATCGCAAATCGCGCCAAGGCAAACTCCCGTGAAACGATGGGTTACTATGCGGAGATCGTCCCACTGCGGGGGCAAATTGATCGCACCAGAACAGCCGCCGAACACCTTCAGGCCGGACACCGTTTAACGATCAACGCGTTTGCCAACGCGATTCCGTTCGTCGAACTGGCGCACGCGCTGGGCGAAACATCGGCGACCGGCTACAACCCGCTTTTCGAAGTTCGGTTCGCTTTGCAAAATCACCCGGTTCCCGACGTCACGTTGCCGAATCTCTCGGCCCGCCTGAGTATGCGCTCCACCGGCACTCCGCGCTTTCATCTTGCCTGTGAAATCACGGAAGAGTCTGAAGGACTGGAAATAGCATGGCTCTTTCGCGAGAACCTTTTTTCGCAACGTGACATCGAGGGTCTCGATGGCATATTTCGAAAAGCTCTGACGGGTATCTGTCGCTCGCCGGAATCCCGAATCTCCGAAGTGCTAAACCGACGTCCATGAATGCTGTCATTGCCAACGATTTTCGCGAAGCACACGATCCGCACTGGGTACTGAAGAGCGCTTTCCAGTTGCTGGTGTTCGCCTTGGTTTTCGGCGAGGCAACGATCGCGCTCGCAGTGCAACATGGCTTTATCTGGATCGCGGTGTTGGGGGTGCTTGTTGCCGCGCACTTGATGCACGGCACGCTCATTGGCTTGCACGAAGCTGCGCATGGATTGCTGCGCAAAAATCGTCGCTTTAATGAGTTCGACGGCGTGGTGATCGGGACGCTGAGCCTGATGAGCTTCAGTCTTTATCGCGTGGTTCATCAAACCCATCATGCTCATCTCGCGACGGAGCGAGATTACGAATTTTGGCCGCTTTCCAAGCCCGCGATACCGCGTTGGGCGCGATGGCTGGCGGCATTCTGCGAATTGAATTTCGGACTGCTTTTCGGACCGTTTGTCTTTCTTCGCGCCTTCTTTTCTTCGCCATCTCCGGTGCGAAGCCAGCGGGTGCGCCGACGAGTCTGGATGGAGCTGGCACTCATGGTCGTAACCTGGGGCATGATCGTCGGCGCCGTCGCGGCGTTCGGGCTGTGGAAGTACTTTATCTGGATGTACCTCGCTCCGGCCTTGCTCGCGGCGAATCTGCAAAGCTGGCGCAAATACATCGAGCACGTCGGCCTAACGAGCGACACGGTCAACGGCTCCACCCGAAGCATCGTCGCCCGGAGCTGGCTCGGCCGGTTGCTCGCCTTCAGCCTTCTCCATGAACCTTTCCATGGTGTGCATCATCAAAAGGCCGGGCTGCCGCACTCGGTCCTGCCTCAGTATGCGGAAAAATTGCAGCCGAAATATCCTGGCGAGCGAATGCCTTACCCCAGCTATCGCAATGCCCTCCTCGACTTGATCCGTTCCCTTGCCAATCCGCGGGTCGGGCCACAATGGCGCACGGTTGAATCGGCGAGCTGACGTCTCCGGTTTGTCCCATTTTCGGCTCGAGAAAATCCGGCCAGGGAAGGCCGCCGCGCGGTCGCTTCACGAATCTTCTGTATGAAAACGAACATCATGAAAATCGGCGCAGCCTTGCTCGCGATGGGCCTTTGCGCCCTTTGCACTGAAGCGCGTGCGCAGACGACCATGACGACGAGGCGCGGTGCTTTCACCCAATTTGTGCCAAGCACGGAAACGTTGGTCGTAAGAAGCGACGCGAATCCAAGCCCGCTCCGGTATGTGGTCACAAAACAGACCACGGTCGTGGATGTATCCGGCGCGCCGGTGGCGATTGATCAAATCACGCCGGGGGTTCCGCTCTCGGTCCATTACACGACTGTAGGGGACCGTCTGGTGGCCTCGCGTGTCGTGGTGCAACGGCCGCTAATCGAAGAACACGCCACCACCACGACCACCACAACTCGCCCCCTCACACATGACGAAAAGGAGGCGATCGAGGAACAGCGCGAACATCGCAAGGACGCGATGAAGGAAGAAATCGAAAGGCGCCAGGATGCCTTGGAAAAGGCGAAGGACGCACTGGACGATGACGACGGCCACTAGGTCGAAGTCATTCGTTCTCTAAGGCGCTGGCAGTTCTCGGACGGACCCGATATTTCTCGCAGGAATGAGTTCGTCCACTGCCAGCGCCGCACCTTTGCTCGAGGCCAGAGGACTCACGCGTGAATTTGACGACGGCCAGGTGAAGGCGCTCCGCGGAGTCGATTTCTCGATCGACGCAGGCGAGTTTATTGCCATTACCGGACCGAGCGGATGCGGCAAATCAACTTTGCTGCAATTGTTAGGTGCGCTCGATCGGCCGACGTCGGGAGATCTTCTCTACCGGGGCGAATCGGTGCCGAATCTGTCGGATCTGGCCGCTTATCGCGCTTCCGAGATCGGATTTATCTTTCAGGCGTTTCATCTCTTGCCGACCTTTACGGCACTTGAAAATGTGCAGATCCCGATGTTTGAAGGTTATCGCTCCCGTTCAGAAAGAAGGGAACACGCGGTTGAGTTGCTGAGGTTGGTAGGCCTCGAAGATCGGCTCGATCATTTCCCTTCCAAACTATCCGGAGGTGAACGGCAACGTGTTGCGGTCGCGCGCAGTCTCGCCAATGAACCGTCTCTTTTGCTCGCCGATGAACCGACCGGCAACCTCGACAGCGAGAACGCGCACAGCGTGCTCGACCTAATCATCCGCCTGCAGCAGGAGCAGGGGCGCACCCTGGTGCTGGTGACTCACGATCCGACGATCGCCGAGCGAGCCGGGCGCATTCTCCATATGACGGATGGCCGGATTGTGTCGGACCAGGCGCCTGCCCCGCACAACGCCGCGACAAGACCATGACTTTCTCCACTGTCGTCATCCGCGGGCTGTTGCGTCGTCCGCTCCGCACCGGGTTCACGCTCGCGGGAATTTCCATCGGCATCGCGGCGGTCGTGGCGCTGGTCGGGATGGCGCGCGGCTTTCAGCAAAGCTGGGAGGTCGGACTAAAAGCTCGAGGCACGGATCTCGTTGTCAGCAACCGCAGCGGATCGCTGACGCCGAAACCGTTCGACGCCTCCGTGAGCGATCAAATCAAAAGCCTTCCCCACGTGGCCGCGACTTGTGACATCCTCGTCGAGATCACGAGCATTGAAGATTCCGACCTAATGATTCTTTCTGCGCGGGAGTGGGGCGGATTTTCGTGGGATAACCTCAAATTGATTTCCGGACGCATGCCGAACAGCGCCACCGAACCGGCGGTGGTCCTCGGCCAGACCGCGGCGGAAGTGCTGAAAAAGAAAGTTGGCGATCCGATTCAGATCGAAACGAAGGAGTTGAAGGTGGTCGGGATCGTTAAGGGAGGCGCGGTCGTGGAGGACGGATCGGTCATTCTTTCCCTTCCGCTGCTCCAGGGCATTCTCGGTTCACCCCATCAAATCAACGCCATCGACGTGCGCGTGACTCCTTCGACGAGCGAACAGCAACTTCAGGCCCTGACCCACCAGATCGAGCAGCGGATCCCGCAGGTGCGGGCCGTGACCGTAAACGAACACCTCAGTCACAATGAAGGATTTCGACTCGTTGAGGCGATGAGCTGGGGAACCTCCCTCCTCGCATTGCTGGTCGGCGTGCTCGGTGTCATGAACACGATGCTCATGACAGTTTTCGAGCGGACACACGAGATTTGCGTGCTGCTTGCGGTGGGATGGACCCGGCAGCGCGTCATGCGGATGATCCTCTACGAATCCGCCGTGCTCGGTCTCACGGGTGGAATTGTCGGCGTTGCTCTGGGCGTCATCGGTGTTCGGCTGCTGGACAAGACTCCGGCTATTCGCGGACTGCTGCAGCCCGATCTCGGACTTCCGCTGCTTGGTTTATCGGTCGTGATTGCGGTTGCAGTCGGCGTCTTGAGCGGGCTTTATCCCGCCTGGCGCAGTTCGCGACTGACTCCAAGCCTGGCGCTGCAGGCGGGATAAGAGCCGCGCAAAGGAATGCCGCCCAGCGAATTCATGATGTGAAACTGTTTCGCTCGAGAATCCTTGTCTTTGTTGTGGGCACGCTTTGCGTCGCCACCCTACGGGCGGAGGAACCTTCTCCGGCCCCTATGTCTGCGGAGGAGCTGGCCAGTCGATTGGACGCGGTGGTCCAGGGAAGCGCGCTGATTCGGACCCGGCTCGAAATCCGATGGTCCAATGGGGCGAAGCGCGTGCTGCAACTCCAGATCAAGCAGCGTCGCGCGAAGAACGCGAGCGATCTCGCGTATCGAGTGCTTTGGCCTGAAGAATACAAGGACCGTGTCGTGATCCTGCATCAGGATGCAGGCAGCGCTCCAAGTGGATCGATTATCCTCCCGCACGAGCCCGCCCGCCCGATCGAAGCCTCGCAGATGAGCAACGGATTATTCGAGAGCGATCTCTCCTACCAGGACGCGATCGAGAACGTCTACGGGTGGAAGAAGCAGGCCATCGTCGGCTCCGAGACACTCAATGGAATTGCCTGCCAGATTCTCGAGTCAAAGCCGGGTAATTCCTCGGCCTCCACCTACGCGAAGGTGCGAAGCTGGATCGATCCTCGCCGCCTTGTCCAGTTGCGGATCGAGAAATATTCGTCCTCCGGCAAACTGATCCGCCGGATCGACGTTACCCGGGTGGCACGGGATGAAAAGGACCGGCCGATTCCCGGCAATCTCACCGTGCATGGTCCGCGAAAAGAGACCGTGACCGAATTCAACGGCGCGCGGATCGATCAGCACGTGACCTTTACCGACGCAGACTTCACGCCAGCCGGCAACGCGCACTGACGCTGGACCACTATCATCTAACGACCCAAGATCCCGCGTAATCCGCCGCGCGATTCCTTCTTTTTCAACACCTGCGCGGGCCGGCAATCCACGATCTCGAGGGCGAGAAAGCGGAAGATTGTGAGCCGGGCAACCTTGAGATCGAGCCGGAGATTTTTCGCGATCTGCCTGACGGAACGTCTGCCGTTGAATTGCGAGGCAAATTGCGTTTCGGCGACAGTGAGACGCAGTTGTTGAACGCGTTCGTAACCGTCACGAGTGTAGGCCGGCACGCAGGCCGGCTCCGGGGTCGCTTTTTGATTCGCCTCCTGATATTGCACAAGACGCAGCGTGCTCAGCGCCCATTGGTCGATGTTCTCTTCGTGCGCCGGCAGATCGCGTGCGTAGGCAGGCAGTTCTTCTTGTTTGAAAACGAAGCGCAACCGCTCAGCCGACCAGAGCTGGGCGAACAATCTTTGGCCGTAATGCTGGACGAGTTGCATTCCCGGCTCGCGCAAGATGAGACCCTCGTCCGCGAGCGGAATGAAAAGCGGACAGCCATCCACAACCTGCGCCGCGCGGGCGGCTTCGACCCGGTTCTGATTGACGTTGAGGAGAGTGACGGGCGATTCGGCGCAATAGAGCTGCGAGTTGCGCGTCGTGACCAGGAGCACCTCGCCGTCGCGGGCGAGGAGATCCACGGTGTCTTCCGTCCAGAAGGCGTGCAGGATGCCGGTTAATTTTTCGCGCGCGATCGTTCGCACCGCCCAGTAGAGCGGGAAGAAACTCGAGTCTCCGCAAAAGTAGGCGTTGCCAGGATCCGGCAGGGCAGTTGGTTTGGGAGAGAACTTTTCTTCACTCTGCAACGTTCGAGAGAAGGCGTCGCCGCTCTCAGCTGCAGCGTTGAAAGAAGCGTCGGGAATTGTCTCCGGTTCTTTTTCAAAAGCCGTTCCGCCTGGCGAACTCGCAGGCGCTTCGTTTGCAGCGCCGGAAAAATCGCCGTGGCTCGCCGGCGCGGCCGCCAACGGTTCGTCGATCGGTTCGGAACGTGCAGGCGGCGCGATGGCATGAATCGGAGCCGTCTCGCCTGACGAGATCGGCGCCGACGCAATCGGCATCGATCCCGGCGAGCCCGGTTCGGTGTCGAACTCCTCCCCGCTCTCACGCTTCTTAGCCGGAAGATATTGCTCCGCCGCATTTATGAGCGAGTCGGAGGTAAACGGCTTGCTCAATGCCCCGATGACGTTCGGCAGCTCATTCTGGTTCGGCTGCAAATCGCTTCCGAAACCGGACATGTAAACCACCGGTATCTTCGCGGAAGCCGGATCGTCGAGGAGTTTGCGGCAAACCTCGTCGCCCTTCATATCGGGCAGAACGTAATCGAGCAGAATCAAATCCGGCGCGCTATGATGAACCGCCGCCAGCCCTTCTTCTGCTGTCTCCGCGGTCACGACCTCAAAACGCTGCTCGCTCAAAATCTCCTTCACGAAACTGAGGAGCATGACGCTATCGTCGATCACGAGAACGGTACGCGTCGCCGCTCCGTCCGCCGCGGGCGCCGTCGCCGGTTCCGCCTCTCGCGTCTCGTCGATCTTGCGGACCGCTTCCATGAGCAGCACCTGCCAATCGAGATCGATTGTGCGCGGCGAGTCCTGCGGTACCGCCACTTCGGAGATGAGTCCGCCTTTCCAATCGACCACCGCGTTAAAAGCTTCGCGCCCTTTTTTGCCGGGCGCGGTCGCGTGTCGCACCTGGCCGTTTTCGAAATAAACGCGCGCCTTTTCTCCCCGCGGGCTTGTGAATTCGAGCGCCGAAGTCGCGCCGCTGATGCATTTGAGCTGAATGATGTCCGCGATGTGGAGGTCGCTCAGCGTGCCCTGAAAACGTTCGCCCTCGCTACTGCCCGCGGGCGCGAGCAATGCCTCCGTCAGCGCGATGAAATCCGAGCGCGGAAACGGCTTTTCCAGAAAGTGAATCGCGCCGAGGCCGGCGACCTGTTCGCGCTGTGCGGTAAAATGACTGGCGGTGAGAATAAGTGCGCGCGCGTCGGGGTGACTCGTGCGCAGATCGTAGAGAAACTCCTGCGCCGCCGCGTAATCGCTATCGGTATCGAGCACGAAAAGGTCCGGCTTTTGATCAATGACGAGCCGCTGCGCTTCGTCGACCGAACGCGCCACCACGCTGCTCGTTCCCGCTCGCGCCTCCCTCAGCGCAGAGATGATTTCAGAGCTGAGTTTTCTATTCGGTTCCAGAATTAGAACCTGAAAGGAGCGCGGTGAAGAGGAGAGATGGACTTCGTTCACGGTGGCTCGCACTGTGTAACGAACGATGCGGATATTCGCAAGTCACGCCCACGCTTATCCTAGCAGCAACCACGCCGCGAAAGAAATCTTTGCGGGCTGCGCCGCAACCGCAAAATACCCCCGCGTGGCTCTGAGGGAGCCGCGGTGCACCGCGTTCAGCAGGTCTTAATGCGTGTGGACGCCGGTCGTCACCGCATGACCGTTGTCCGTGCGCACCGTCGTGGAGCAGCTGGAGAAAACCGCAAGCAGAACGATGGCACCGAGCGTGGAAAGAAGAATGGTTCGCATAGTCTTGTTCTTTTCGATGAGAATCGTAACTCCTTCGACAAATGGGCGTCCGCGGGCAAGAAATTTCACGCGGCGAAATGCGCGGCCAGCTCGCGGCGGCTGATTTTTCCGCGCTCGGTAACCGGGAGCGCTTCGAGCAGGTAAATCCGCTTCGGCACCTGCCAGCCGCTCAGCCGTTCCCGGCAAAACTCCAGGAGCGCCGTCTCGTCGGTCGCGGCGCTCGCGACCACGCATGCCACCACTTCCTGATTGCGCAACGACGATGGCCGCCCGAAGACCACTGCCTGCCGAACGGCTTCGTGCCGCAGAAGATGCGCTTCGACCTCGGCTGGGTTCACTTTTTTCCCCGCGACATTAATGACATCGGAGATACGGCCGACGATGCGGAACCCGGCATCGCCCATTCGCAGCAGATCGTCCGGGCGAAAGCAGCCGCCGCTTAACTTGTCCGGTTGCGGTTCGGGAAAATAACCGTCACCCACCGCGGCGCTGCGAACGCGAATCCGCGTCGCCTCGCTTTGGGAATCGAACTCTTCGATCCCGACGCCTTCCATCGCGCGCCCGACAAATCCTTCTTCATCGCTCCTGCCTTCGCGGTCGTAGCAGATACCGCCACACTCCGACGCGCCGTAGAAGGAATGGATTACATTGCCAAATCTCCGCTCGAAAGCTCGCGCCACCTCGCGAGTCAGCGGCGCCCCGGCAGAGATGCACAGCCGCAGCTTCGGCAAGGACGTCACCTCGTTCATCTCGGCAAACGCCTGATAAAGAAGCGGCATCCCCGGAAAGACCGTCGCCTCGGTCCGCGCGAGATCATCGAGCACCGCGCGCGGGATGCGATCGCTGCTCACCGCCATCGGGACACCCCGTGCGAGCAAAGGCGTGATCAAGTTGCTGAAGCCATAGGAATGCGAGAGCGGGATGACGGCGAAATTCAAGTCCGCGTTCGTGATGCCCATGGTGTCGCAAATGTGCTCGGCGTCCGCCAGGAGTTGTGCGCTGCGGAAACGGATCGCGCGGGGAGCCGCCGTTGTCCCCGAGGTCAGCTTTAACAGAACCGGTGGCGCGCCCTTCCATTCCCCTGCGCCTGACGAATCCAGTCGAACGATCGGCGCGTCGGGATCGGTGATCAATCCCGCCGCGCGGCAAGTCTGCAAGGCAGCGGCACGCTCCACTTCGCTCACTGTCTGTTCGAGCGGAAGCACCACAATCTGGCGGCGCAGAGAAGCGAGAAAAAGCGCTGGCCAGTGCGGATGATTCCCGACCTGGAGTGCGATAATTTCCCCCGGTGCGAAATCTCCCAGACCGCCTGCCTTTTCATAGCGGCGGCTCAGTTCCTCGATCTCGTGAAAACGGCAAAGCACCCGGCGCTGCGTGTCATAAATCGCTGGATCGTCCGCGCGTTGCGCCAGGGTTTCCTCCCAGACGAGGAGGAGCGCGTCGTCCCGACTCGTCACTTGCGAAGGGGCCTTTCCGCGGCTACTTTGCACGCTCTTTTTAACCTATGAAAACGGACATTCATCCTGACTATAACGAGACGGAGATTACCTGCGCTTGTGGCGCGGTCTACCATACCCGCTCGACCCGCCGGGACATCAAGATTGGCATCTGTGCCGCCTGCCATCCGTTTTTCACTGGCGAACAAAAGTTCGTCGATACCGCGGGTCGGGTGGAGAAATTCGCCCGCCGCTACGGCAGCACGAAAGCTTCGCGCGCCGGCGTCGCGAAGAAGGCTTAGCTGATTTCGCCTAACAAACGGTGACTGCGCTTTCCGCGCGCAGTCGCCGTTTTTGTTTATGGATTTCCAATCCCTTATCGACCGCAAACGCGAGCGCTTCCAGCAATTGGAAAGAGACATCGCCGATCCACAGCTTTTTGAGAATCGCAGGCGCGCCAGCGAAGTGATGCGCGAGCACGCTGCAATCAAAGATCTGCTCGTGAAATGGACGGAGCTCGAAACGGCCCGTCGCCAGCTCGAGGATAATCGCGAGCTCGCCTCCGCGGAAGACGCCGATCTTGCGCAGATGGCCCAGGAAGAAATTCCGGCGCTGGAGAAGCGCGTCACCGAGTTGGAATTTGATGTGCAGATCGCGCTCCTCCCGCCCGATGAAAACGATGAACGCGATGCGATCGTGGAAATCCGCGCAGGCACCGGCGGAAGCGAGGCAGCGATTTTCGCGGCTGATCTTTATCGGATGTATAACCGTTACGCTGAGACCGCCGGGTTAAAGATCGAAGACCTTGAGTCGAGTCCGTCAGAGCTCGGCGGTTTGAAGGAAACGATCTTCAAGGTTTCCGGCGAATCGGTTTTTCGGAAGCTGCGTTATGAGAGCGGTGTGCATCGCGTGCAGCGCGTGCCGGCGACGGAGGCGCAGGGCCGCATTCACACTTCGACCGCGACCGTTGCCGTTCTGCCCGAAGCCGAAGAAGTCGATTTCGAATTGAAGCCGGAAGACCTGCGGATCGAAGTTTGCCGCGCCGGCGGGCCCGGCGGCCAAGGCGTGAACACGACGGATTCAGCTGTGCAGGTGATGTACATTCCGACCGGCCGTATCGTTCGTTGCCAGGACGGCCGCAGCCAGCAGAAGAACAAAGAGAAAGCGCTCAGCATTCTGCGCGCGCGTCTGCTCGAGGACAAACAACGGGAAGAAGAAGCGAAGTATTCCGCGACGCGAAAGAGCCAGATCGGTTCCGGGGGTCGCGAGGAGAAAGTCCGCACCTACAACTTCCCGCAGAACCGCATCACCGATCACCGTATCGGGCTTACGCTCTACAATCTCGACCGCGTCCTGGAAGGCGACCTCAACGAAATGATCTCGGCGCTGCAGCACGCCGACCTCGAGCAGCGGCTGAAAGAATCGGCGCTTGCCTAACGAGTGAGTCTCCCCGCTTGTCATTCTGAGCGAAGGGAAGAGAGATCATATTCGGCTGCGCCTCAGTGCAGGCTCGTCGCTTCGCTCAGGATGAAAACCTTACTGGCCGCATGACCGTGCTCGAAGTCGTCCAATCGACCACCGCTTATTTCCAAAAGCGCGCGATCGAAAGCCCGCGCCTCAACGCCGAGCACCTCGTCGCCTATTCGTTAGGCAAGAAACGGATCGAGCTTTATCTCGAGTTCGAACGCCCGCTCTCCGAGCCGGAACTCGCCCCGCTTCGCGATCTCGTTAGGCGGCGTGGCCAGGGCGAGCCCCTCCAGCATCTCCTCGGCACCGTGGAGTTTGGCGATCACACCTTTGTCAGCGATAATCGCGCGCTCATCCCGCGCCCCGAAACCGAGCAACTTGTCGAATACGTTGCCGGTCTTTCCCTCCCGCCAACGGCGCGCATCCTCGATGTCGGCACCGGCAGCGGCGTCATCATTCTCTCGCTCGCCGCACGCTTCCCCGAAGCGGAGCTGCATGCCGTCGACATCTCGGGAGACGCCCTCGCGCTCGCCCGCGAAAATGCCAAACAGCTTGGCATTCCGGAGCGAATTCATTTTTCGCAGAATCACCTCCTCGAAAAGATCGATGGCGTATTCGATCTCATGGTCGCAAATCTGCCTTACGTGGCCGCGCCCGACGCTTCACAACTTGCTCGAGAAGTGCAGCACGATCCCCCGGCCGCGCTTTTTGGCGGCGAAGCCGGCGATGAAATCATTCGCGAATTGATCATCACCGCCCCGCCGCATCTGCAACCGGGCGGCTGGCTCGCGCTCGAGATTGGCCACGACCAGTCCGAGCCGCTCGGAACATTTCTCGCTCAGCAAAATTACCACGACATCACGTCGAAAAAGGACTATGCAGGGACCTCCCGGTTCCTCTTCGCCCAGCATGGATAAAATTCTCGTTTACGGCGGTCATCCGCTCTCCGGCTCGATTAAGATCAGCGGCTCGAAAAATTCGGCGCTGCCGATCATCGCCGCCACCTTGCTCACGCGTGAGCCATGCGTGCTCCATCGCATTCCCGATCTCAGCGACACCAACTACATGTTGCAAATTTTGATGCACCTCGGCGCGGAAGTGGAGCGCGCCAGCGGCACGGTGACGGTGAAGGCGGAGAAGGTCGAGTCGATCGCGCCCTACGAGGTTGTACGGAAAATGCGCGCCTCGGTTTGCGTCCTCGGGCCATTGTTAGGCAGGTGCAAAGAAGCCACCGTCTCGCTCCCCGGCGGCTGTGTCATCGGCGATCGCCCGATCGATTTGCATCTCAAAGGTTTTGAAGCGCTCGGCGCGGCCGTGCGCGTCGAGAATGGCAACGTGAAGGTTTTCGCTCCGAAGTTGACTGGCGCAATCGTGAATTTGCGCGGCAAGTTTGGCCCCACCGTCCTCGGGACGGACAACATCATGATGGCCGCGGTCCTCGCCGAAGGAACGACCGTGATCGAAGGCGCCGCGGCCGAGCCGGAAGTCTGCGACCTCGCAGATTTTCTCAACAAGATGGGCGCGAAAATCGAAGGCGCCGGGACCCGCCGGATGATCATTGAAGGCGTGCCGGAACTGCACGGCGCCGAGCACACGGTCATCCCTGATCGCATCGAGACCGGCACCTTTCTCGTCGCCGGCGCGGTTTGCGGGAAAGGCATCACGCTCAATCGTGTTGTCCCCGAGCATGTCGCTTCCGTCACGACCGCGCTAACGGAAGGTGGGTTCAAAGTCGAGAACGGCGAGGATTCGATTTCCGTTTCGCCGAACGGCGCCATGCCCAAGGCATTGGAATTGACGACCGAGCCCTATCCCGGCTTCCCGACCGACATGCAGGCGCAGATGTGCGCGCTGCTTTCCACAACCGACGGGATCAGCACGATCACGGAAAATATTTTTCCCCAGCGCTACATGCATCTCGCGGAATTGAAACGGATGGGGGCGCAGGTCCAGCTCGAAGGCGCAACCGCGATTATTCAGGGCGTCGAGCGGTTATTGGGCGCGCCCGTCATGGCGAGCGATCTGCGCGCGTCCGCGGCGTTGGTGCTCGCCGGCTTAAAAGCGGACGGCGTCACCGAAGTGCGGCGGGTTTATCATATCGATCGCGGTTACGAGCACCTCGACGAAAAGCTAAGTGAGCTTGGCGCGCACATCGAACGTGTGAAAGAATGACGGTATGGAAACTATTCCACCAACCACCACGGTTACGACCTCGAATACCCGCACTTGGTGTGTCCTTTGTCACGCCAGTGCTTTGCTCGGACTCTTCTTCCATTTTCTCGGCCACATCTTCGGACCGCTCATCGTCTGGGTCTTGAAACGCGGCGACGGGGCGGACATCGACGCGCACGGGAAAGAGTCGCTCAACTTTCAGCTCTCGATGCTGATCTACGACGCGGTGGCCCTGATCCTCTGCTTCGTCCTCATCGGCATCCCGATCCTGCTCCTGCTGTGGGTACTCAACACCGTCCTCGTTATCATCGCCTCGATTAAGGCGAGCGATGGCGAGCTTTATCGTTATCCCCTAACGATTCGGTTCATTAAATAGCGGCTGAGATAGGGGGAGGCGTCTCCAGGACGCGTTCTATTTCGAGCCGCGGAAAGCAACGAACAAGGTGCGCGACGGCACCGTCCATTTCATCGTCGGCTTCGAGCACGAACCGAAAAGAACGGAGATTGGAAGCTCGCCCGGTGGGACTCGCGCATTTCGAGGTGAAATTGAAAGCAGAGTTCCAAGGGAGTAACCGCGATATGTATCGCCGAGAGGCGATCGTCGCGACGAGCGAAGCGGAATAGCGATGAGCGCAGCAAAGTAACTTGGCGCCGGATGGACTTTGCCTCAGCAACGCTACGAAGGATAGCCGCCGGCGATGTAATCCTTTAGCTGTTCGAGCGTTGCGCTCTGCACGGAGATGACTTGTTTCACAAGATCGCCGATCGAAATCACGCCACGCAGTTCGCCCTCCGCGACGACTGGCAAATGGCGAATGCGCTTGTCGGTCATGAAACGCAAACATTCTTCCACCGTCTCGCGCGGGTTCGCCGTGGTCAGTTCGGTGGTCATAATTTCGTGCACGAAGCTGTTGCGTGACGTTTTGCCTTTGAGCATGACTTTGCGCGAGTAATCGCGCTCGGACACGATCCCGACGAGTTTGCCACCCTGCATCACGAGGAGCGCGCCTACATTCTTTTCCGCCATGAGCGCAATCGCTTCGTAAACCGTCGCATCAGGTGAGACGCTCCAGATTTGTGCATCCTTCTGACTGAGGATTGCTTCGATCGTCCCGCTGACATCCATCGCGGCCAGAATATCGAGCGAACGCGGCCGACGCAAAACAATTTGCCGTAGAAAAATCTTGGAACCTCGCGCTGCGAGCGCGAATAATCGTCGCGCGAAAGTGCGGGATTCCGCTGGCGGCGGTTCAAATGATTGAGTCAACTCCTCGCCTACGGTATCCGGAACTTTGAAGAGGCTCATGCTCGGGAGCGAGCCCGAGTCGTGCCATTGCTATTGGCGCCGAGAAATAGCCCGGGCGGAGCGGGGTGCGCGCTTTCATTCCGGCCCCGTCTTCTTATCTCCAGCGGCGTCGACGGCAAAGCAGTGCGATAAGCGCTCGTCCGCCTAACGACGATGGAACTTTGCTTCGATCATTTCGTGCAGCTTCGCGCCGAGCACCGGACGATCGAGCCGGTCGATCACTTCGTTGAGGAAACCGCCGACCAATAACTGTCGCGCAACGGCCGCGGGAATGCCGCGGGCGAGAAGGTAAAACATTTCATCCTCGTCGAGCTGACCAGAAGTGGCGCCGTGACTGCACTTCACGTTGTCGGCGAGAATCTCGAGACCAGGCATCGAGTTCGCCTCGGCGTCGTCGCTTAAGAGAAGGTTACGCACCTTCTGGTAGGCATCGGTGAAATGCGCGTGCGGCTCGACCCGAATGAGGCCGCCAAAGGTATTGCGCGATTTATCGCTGAGCGCGTTTTTGAAAAGCAGGTCGCTATAAGTGTGGGGCGAGACGTGGTCTTGCAGCGTCCGGGCATCGAACTCCTGCGCGCCGTCGGCAACGGAGACCGCGAGCATGTCGCTGCGCCCTCCTTCAC
The DNA here is from genome assembly GCA_036493915.1 of Chthoniobacterales bacterium. Taxonomy (GTDB): domain Bacteria; phylum Verrucomicrobiota; class Verrucomicrobiia; order Chthoniobacterales; family UBA10450; genus Palsa-1392. The sequence continues at coordinate 38,685 of DASXPA010000023.1, forward strand.
CGGTTAAGCGGCTGAGACTTTCGAGGCGCGAATATTTTCCGCCGAGACCGAGATGTAAATTGAGGGCGGAGGCGTCGCGCGCGACGGTCGTGGCATTGATCTGAATACTGAGCGCATTCTCACTCCAATTTTGCGTGCAGATGTAAGTCACCTTCGCGCCGACGCCGACTACGAGATCATTCACTCCGCAGGAAAAACCAGCCCGGTTGCGATCGGCGGAGCGGAAGTGTTCGACGAGCGTCACTTTCGCAAAGTCTTCCGCGACGAGCAGAGTGTGCGGAAAAATTGCGCCGTTCTCGCTCGCTAACCAATGGAACGTTTCGAGGGGTAATTCGACCTCGATCTCGCGCGGAACGTAGAGAAAAGTGCCTGACCTAACGAGCGACTGATGGAGCGCGGCGAACTTCGCCGAGCCGAGCGTTGCCGGCTGATTCATGAAATGGCGCCGGAACAATTCCTCGTGCTCGAGCATCGCGCGCTCGAGCGGCTGGAAGATGACTCCCGCCTCACGCAGCTTCTCGGAAAGCGCCTCGCGCTCGAGCAACCGATCGTCGGCAAAAACCATGCTTCCGCCGGTTTCGCTCAACTCCGTCGACCGATCCAGCAGATCGCGACTTTCCTTGTTGCCTAACGATGATGGCAGATGATAAGGCGAAAGATCGAGCGCTTTGACGCTGGAAAAACGCCAGGCCTGATCTTTCGGTGCCGGCATTGGCAGGTTTTGAAATTCCGTCCAGGCAACCTGCTGTTGCTCGCGGAACCAAGCCGGCAAATCGGCGTTGCGATTTCCCACACCACCGAGGATGTCCCCCGGTTCCGGCGCGGCGGCTTCTGCAACTTCTTCGAGGAGAGCTGACGGATTACTCATAGCCCGGTCAAGACGCGAACGGCGGTCTCAAGACCGCCGTCACACTGTGCTCGCTCTGGTCGCGAAAGCTAGCCAACGGACCCTTCCATCTCAAGTTCGATCAGCCGCTTCAGCTCGACCGAGTATTCCATTGGAAACTGCCGGACGAGGTCGTTGACGAATCCATTCACGCTCAAGCTCATCGCCTGCGCTTCGCTCAGGCCACGCTGTTGCATGTAAAAAATCTGCTCCGCGCTCACCTGGCTCACGCTCGCTTCGTGCTGCACGGCGTTGCCGGTCCCGCGGACTGTGATCGCGGGATAGGTGTCCGTGCGGCTGTTCGCGTTGATGAGAAGCGCGTCGCATTCGGTGTTGTTCTTGCAGTTCTTGAGATGCTTCGGCACGTGGACGAGTCCGCGATAAGTAGCGCGGCCGGTGCCGATGCTGATGCTCTTCGAAATGATGTTGCTCGTCGTTTCATCGGCGGCGTGGACCATCTTTGCGCCGGTATCCTGATGTTGCCCGTCGCCGGCGAGGGCGATGGAAATGACTTCGCCGCGCGCTTTGCGGCCTTTCATCACGACACCGGGATACTTCATCGTCAGCCGCGAACCAATATTGCAATCGATCCATTTCACTTCGGCGTTTTCGTGCGCGAGACCCCGCTTGGTCACGAGGTTGAAGACGTTGTTCGACCAGTTTTGGACGGTGATGTATTGGATCTTCGCGCCCGGGAGCGCGACCAGCTCGACAACTGCGCTGTGCAGCGTCGCAGTGTTGAATTTGGGCGCGGTGCAGCCTTCCATGTAGGTCAGCTCGGCACCCTCATCGGCGATGATGAGCGTGCGCTCGAACTGACCGAAATTCTCGGCATTGATTCGGAAGTAAGCTTGCAGCGGGTGCTTCACTTTCACACCCGGCGGAACGTAGATGAACGAACCGCCGCTGAAGACAGCACTGTTCAGCGCGCTGAATTTGTTGTCCCCAGTCGGGATGACTTTGCCAAACCACTTCCGGAAGATCTCCGGATGATCCTTCAACCCATCCCGGCTGCCGACGAAGATGACACCTTGCTCGCCGACCGCCTTTTTGATGTTGGAATAGACCGCTTCGCTGTCGAACTGCGCTTCGACGCCAGCGAGGAACTTCCGTTCCTGTTCCGGAATGCCGAGTCGCTCGAACGTGCGCTTGACGTCGTCCGGCACGTCTTCCCAAGCCCGTTTCGGTTGCACGCCGCCGCTCAGGTAATAGCGAATCTTGTCGAAGACGATCGCTTCCAGATCCCTGCTCGCCCAGTGCGTCGGCATTGGTTTGGTTTGAAAAGTCTTGAGCGCCTTGAGCCGGAATTCGCGGACCCAATCGGGATCCTCCTTCACGTCTGAGATGTAGTTGATCGTCTTTTCGCTCAGGCCGATGCCCGCGTCGTGGGTGTGGGTTTCCGGGTAGAAAAAGTCGCCTTTGTTCCGTTCGATATCGAGCGTAGTTGTTTCCTTAATCATAGTTTCTTTTCCTCCTCGCAATCGTGCTCGCCACGAGCAGGAGCACGAGTTGTTTGTTAGGCTATCGCCGGCTCGTTCGCCTCCTCCTTTACCCAATCGTAGCCCTTCTCTTCCAGCTGCAGGGCCAGCTCCTTGCCACCGTTCATTTCGATCCGCCCCTTCACCATGACGTGGACGTGGTCGGGCACGATGTAGTTTAAAAGTCGTTGGTAGTGCGTGATCAAAAGCACGCCAAGAGTCGGCCCCCGCAGCGAATTGACGCCATGAGCGACGACCTTGAGCGCGTCGATGTCGAGGCCGCTGTCGGTCTCATCGAGGACGGCATATTTCGGCTCGAGCATCGCCATTTGAAGAATCTCGTTGCGCTTTTTTTCGCCGCCGGAGAAGCCTTCGTTGACCGAGCGCGAAGTGAAAGAGCGATCCATCCGGAGCAGGTCCATCTTCTTGTAGAGGCTCGTGTAATAGTCTGTCGCTTCGAGTTCCTCGCCTTCCGGCATGCGTGCCTGCACAGCCGCGCGGAGAAAGTTTGCAATCGTCACGCCGGGAATCTCGCTCGGGTATTGAAAGGCTAAAAAGAGGCCTTTGCGTGCGCGTTCGTCTGGCTCGAGCTCGAGAATGTTTTCGCCATCCATCATCACGGAACCAGAAGTTACGATGTAATCAGGATGGCCGGCCAGCACTTTCGCGAGAGTGCTTTTGCCGGAGCCGTTCGGCCCCATGATGGCGTGGACTTCGCCACGCGGCACCTCGAGCGAAAGCCCGCGGATAATCTCCTGGTCGCCAATGGCAACGTGTAAATTTTCGATCTTCAGTTGCTCCATATCGGAGCAGAAACATACGCGTAAACCGGGCATTTTGCGAATGCCATCGGAAGCGTCGGCGGAATTCGGAATTGCGATTTTCGCTCAGCGAACTTAACTGTCCAGCGGCCGCCGCGAGCGCCCAAAAATACCCCGTGGTGTAACGGTAACACAGCGCCCTTTGGAGGCGTTATTCATGGTTCGAATCCATGCGGGGTAGCTCATTTCTTCGCGACATAGGTGCCGTCGAAGATGGCCGCCAGTTCGTGCTCCGCTCCGATTTCCACTTTGAGCTGAATCCGCGCTTTCCCTTTCGCGGCGAAGTTTGATTTGAATTCTGAAATTGCGGGGTCGTCAGGTCGACGGCAGATGGCGCGAAGCGTTCCTTGGACCGGCCTCCGAAAACGCAGGTTACTTTCGCTGATCATAATGTGTGCGTTGCGATCTCCAAGTTCCAGCCAGAGCAATGCATAACCTGCCAGCATGACCAGCGCCGCGAGGCTGCCGCCAAAGGCAGTGCCGAGGTGATTGTGATTCGCCCTGAGCGGGGCAGTGAGGACGAGCTCGTTCTCATTGTAGCTTTCGACCCGCACCTGCATCGCCCGTGTAAGCGGGATTTTTGCGTAGAAGAACTCTTCCGCTTCGCGCAGGCGCTCGGCGGTACTCACACGAAGGTCTTTCATTAGGGTGAAGGCGAGAGGACCGGTGAGTTTGTTGGGGACGGGGAAACGGTGACGCTTGGCGAAGAACTGGGCGACTCCGAAGCGCTCGGCGTCGGGAAAGCAAACGTCGGCGAGACTTCTGGCGCCGGACTTGGAGATGAGGTTGGCGCTGCGGTCGGAGTGGGCGTCGGCGTGGGAGTTGGCGGCAGCGGAATCAGATTTTCCCAATGATGCAACGGCACGCTCGCGCCCCCGATTTCTTTCACGAGCGCCTCACAGCGGGCTTGGATTTTATCGAGGTTGGGCGGACCGAAAGGCTTATCGGCTGTGCCGGGAAAGATCAGGTAAGTTACCTTCAGGTCGCTGACCGGCCGATTGTAGGCGGTCGACCGCGCGTTGATTTCCTTCGCAATTCGCAGCGACGCCTCGCCTACCCGATCGCTGGGCCCAACGTCGCCGACGATCGCCGGGTAAAGCTGATCGTCGACCACGACAAGTGCATAATCACCAACTTGTCCGGCATCTTTGGCACGCACAAAAATCCCCGGGAGCACGATGTAGGGATCGGTTGAGGCGATGAGAAAACTGAAATGCTTGAGCGAGCTCACTTCCTCTCGCATCCGTTGAATGCCGATGCGCAGATCGCGGTTCCGCTCCATCGTTAGGCCCTTGAGCGCAAACTCCGTCTCGTAGCGCTCCAACTTCTCCTCTGCCGGGGCGAGAAAGAGGCTCGGCCGATCGGTCTTTTTCTTCCAATGATAGCTCGTGAACGGTTTGAAGTTCATCGATCCGCCCGGACTGACGGGGAGGCGATCAGCGTCGGAACCATCCGCGTCCACGTCCATGTCCGCCTGGAGGAGGAGCGCCTGACGTTTCGTCGTCGGATCGCGCAACCGCAGAATCGTCTGGCAATCGTAAAAATTGTGCCGCGAGAGGAGCTGATTGAGATGGGTGAGGTTTGTGCGCAGCGTTTGCACCTTGATCTCGTAAAGCTCGCGAAAAAGCGGCGACACGGAATCTGTCGTGAAGGCCTCGGCCAGTTTCGGCAAGAGCTTCGGCAACTGCGGAGTCACCTTGGCCACCTCCGCGAGGGTGTCGTTCGGCTTCGGCATGCGCACCTTAAGACTAAGATCGATAACGTAGCTCTGCGGATCGCTCCGCTCGAGCGAAGCAGCCGCGCCGGGAGTGGGATCCACCTCGGCGTGCACCGTGATGCCGCTCCACAATTTCGCCGTATCGAGCCGGCCGCCAATAATCGGAGTGCGCCAGGGAGTCGGAGTCGGCGCCGACGGAACGATCGGAGCGACGAGCGTCGGCGGGCCCAACCGTTGCAGCGTGGAGCGCAGCCGCTCGAGCGAAAGCCAGCGCAGGACGATTGCGCCGAAGAGCCCGAGAAAGAGCAGGAGGGCGAGCCAGCGCAGGGTGCTCAGGCGGAACTTGCGCACGCGCAGCCGATTATTTGCGGATCCAGGCGATGATCGAGAAAACAATCCCGAGAAGACTGAGCAGCGCCATCAGTCCGGCGGGCATCATCTTGCCGGTTCGGAAAAAGGCGGGCAGAAAACGGCCCGCTAGCAGGAGCGAAACGATCAATCCGATCACGAGGCCTGCCGTCGCCTGGGCCGGGAGAAGAAAAGCGGCGACGAGGAGAAGGATGCCGCTGATCGATCCGGCGACAAGGGAAGCGGTGCTCCCCGCTTTCATATACCCCATGACGCCGCCGGCGATCGTGAGGATTCCGAAGACGATGAAGTAAACCTTGGTGGGCAAAAACATGGCAACGTGTTGGTTAAGCCAGAACGCGCATCCTGTCCAGAATGACGCGAGCAGCACGAGCAGAGTGGCGCTGGCAAGTCCTACGCGGCCGGCAATCCGAGTGCGCCGTAAATTGAACGGAGGAGCGGCGCGGGCAGAAAGGCGTCGAAGAGCAGCTTCACGTTCAGCCCGATAATGAGCAGCGCCGTCGCCCAGCCAAGAATTTTCAGCCAGCTGCGATTTGCGAATTCACCCATCTTTTTCTTCTCGCTGGTGAAACGCATCAACGGCCACACGGCGAAGCCGAGCTGCATGCTCAACACCACCTGACTCGCGATGAGCAGCGCGGTCGTTTCTTTCTCGCCAAAAATGCCGATGACGACGACGGCAGGAACGAGCGCCAACCCGCGCGTGATCATGCGCCGAAGCCACGGCGAAATACGGAAGTTCAAAAAACCCTCCATCACAATCTGGCCCGCGAGAGTGCCGGTGAGAGTGGAATTTTGGCCCGAAGCGAGAAGAGCGACGGCGAAAAGCGTGCTCGCGACGCCGACCCCGAGGAGCGGGCTGAGGAGTTTGAAGGCGTCTTGAATTTCCGCCACATCCTGGTGCCCCGACCAGTGAAAAGCCGCCGCCGCCAGGACCAGGATGGCGCCATTGATAAAGAGTGCGAACGTCAGCGCGCCGCTCGAATCGATCGTGCCGAAGCGAATGGCTTCCCGTTTTCCTTCTGGCGTGGGCGCAAATTTCCGCGTCTGCACGATCGAGGAATGCAGATAGAGATTATGCGGCATCACCGTCGCGCCAAGGATTCCGATGGCGACGTAGAGCATTCCGGGATGCGCCAGAATTCTCGCCTGCGGCACGAAGCCGGCCAGGACCGCGCCCACGTCCGGCCGGGAAAAAAATAATTCGGCGGTGAAACAAAGGGCGATCGTCGCGATCAAGATCGTCACAATCGCTTCCATCCGGCGAAAGCCTTTGTGCTGCAGGTAGAGGACCGCGAAAACATCGGCGGCGGTGATGAGACAACCCCAGATAAGCGGGATTCCGAAGAGCAATTGCAGCGCGATCGCCGAGCCGACGACTTCGGCGAGATCGCAGGCCGCGATCGCGATCTCGCAGAGGATCCAGAGGAAAATAGCCGTCGCCTTGGAGTAATGGTCCCGGCAGGCCTGGGCGAGATCGCGACCGGTGGCGACGCCAAGTTTGATCGCGAGATGCTGAAGCAGGATCGCCATCAAATTCGAAATAAGAACGACCGAGAGCAGGGTGTAACCAAACCGCGCGCCGCCTGCCAAGTCGGTCGCCCAATTCCCCGGATCCATGTAACCAACGGCGACGAGAAAACCCGGGCCGGAAAAAGCGGCGAGCTTGCGCCAAAAGGAAGCTTCCGCCGGTACGATGACGCTGCGATGGACTTCGGGGAGAGAGACCTGGCTGCCGCTGCGGCGCCAGCCAGTTGCCGTTTCCGGCGCGAGATCTTCAGTCGCTTCCGGCATCAGGTCCTGTTATCAGCCATTTCTACATCTCGGAGCGCAAGCTCAAAGGTGTAGCGCAGGCTACAAATTGCTCTTCAAGTTGTCAACGAGCGGTTTTTTTGGTTTGCTCCGGCGTGCCCAGCGCCATGAGGAAAACGCCCCGCCGCAATCAGCCCGATGTCTCGCTGCCCCATCGTCATCCGCGCCGGACGCGGGAGGAACATTCGCACGAGATCGCGCAGGATTATGTCGAGATCATTGCCGATCTCATCGCGAGCACGGGCGAGGCGCGGGTGAGCGATCTGGCGCGGCGCCTCGGTGTCACCCACGTCACCGTTGCGCGCACAATCCAACGGTTGCAGCGCGAGGGATTGGTCACGAGTCTGCCTTACCGCTCGATTTTTCTCACCGGGAGCGGGCGCAAACTTTCCGAGGAATCGCGGACACGCCATGAAACTGTAGTCGACTTTTTGAAGTCGTTAGGCGTGCCTTCGGTCGTCGCGCAATCGGACGCGGAAGGAATCGAGCATCACGTCAGCCAGGAAACCCTGAAGGCGTTTGTGAAGCACTTACGAAAGAGTTCGAGGTTTAAGGGTTGAAGCGGGCCGCCCGTGTCGCTTTAACGACTCTTCAACGCGGCAAGGTCTCAGCCGAGGCGAAACCGCAGATCGCGGATCACTCGCGGGCCGAAGCGCCGTTTCAGCTTGCGCAGAATTTCCCGTTTGTTCACGCGATCGAGCTCGTAGTGCAGCGCCGGCTGCAGGACGTGTACGTAAAGAATGCCCTCGCGCAACGCAATCGGCTGTGAGTGCGAGGCGATGAAATCGCCGACCATCGCTTTCCACGCGCCGAGCACTTCGCTTTCCTGCAGGCGCTCCTTCAACCCGAGCTTCTGCATCACTTTCGGGAGCAAATCGCGGATTGGTTTCGCGCGATCCGGCGGCGGCAGATCGGAGGGGAGACCACGCCATTCGGCGATGACGGCGCGGCGGAGAAAGGGAGTCATGAAGTGGTGGAGGAATGGAGTGAAGGAATCAGAAGCACATTACTCCAACCCCCACTATTCCATCATTCCCAATCTCAATACTTCCGCCGCATATTGCTCGGGAGGATGTTCAACTCGGTGCGGTATTTCGCCACCGTCCGGCGCGCGATGGGAATGCCACGCTCGCCGAGAATCTCGACGATCTCTTTGTCGCTCAAAGGTGCGCTCCCGGACTCGTTTTTCACTAGATCCTGGATCGCGCCTTTTACGCTCGTATTGCTCATCGATTCGCCGCTCGTGGTTTCGTAGCCCGGCGTAAAGAAATATTTCATCTCGTAAACGCCCTGCGGCGTGGAGATGTATTTGCCGGAAATCGCCCGGCTCACCGTCGTCTCGTGCACCCCGACGGCTTCAGCGATCTGCACCATCGTCATGGGTTTCAGATGGGCGGCGCCGTGGTCGAGAAACTCCTTCTGCCGGGCGACGATCTGGTGCGCAATATTTGAGATCGTCTGCTGGCGTTGATGGATGGATTTGATGAGAAATTTCCCGCTCCTGATTTTGTCGCGGATGTAATCCTTCACCTCCCCGCCACTGCCATCCTGCGACATGATGTCCTTATAGGTGTTGCTGATGCGCAGGTGCGGAATCTGTTCGCCGTTGAGGATGATCTGATATTCGCCCTGGATTTTCTCCACGGTCACGTCGGGGAGGACGTAATTTTGCGGCGCCTCGGCGAATATCGCTCCCGGGCGCGGATCGAGTTGAGCGATGTTATTGGCGCATTTCTGCACCTGCTCGGCCCCGATCCCGATCCTTCGCGCGATCTCGGGAAAGCGGCGCTTCCCCAGATCTTCCATGTGATCGGCGATGATCCGATACTCGAGGCTTTTCTGCCGGCCTTCCCGCTTTAGTTGAATGAGGAGACACTCACGCAGATCGCGCGCGCCCACGCCGGGCGGATAAAAGCTCTGGATGAGCGTAAGCATGACCTCAAAATCTTCCTGCGGAATGCCGGTGTTCAGCGCCATCTCTTCCGGCGTCGTCTGGAGAAAACCGTTGTCGTCGATGTTGCCGATAATGAGCTCGGCGGTCTTGCGATCGTCGCCGTTCAACGCGGTTTGGTTGAGCTGGCCGACGAGATGTTGCTGGAGCGTTTCCTGAGTCGCGATCGAGTCGAAGAAAAACTGCCGTTTGTCATCCTCCTCCTTTGAACGGCCGCTGTAGCTGCTCGATTGCGCCATGTAATCGCGCCATTCGTCATCGAGCTTCGCCAGCTGATCGAACTCTTCCTTAAACTTTTGTTCCTCCGGCTCGGCATCGGAGGCCTGACGTTCCTCCGCCGTCGGCTCGGCTAATTCTTCGAGCACGGGATTGGTCTCCATCTCCTGTTGCACGAGATTGCGCAGCTCGAGGAGAGGCGCCTGGAGGATAAGCAGACTTTGCTGCAATTGCGGCGCCAGAACCTGCTGGAGAGACAGATTTTGCGATTGAAACATTCCCGGGCCCGCCATGCGCAGAGGGTAACAACTGCCCTGATTGCCGCAAGCAAATTTCGCGCCGCGCCGCCGGGGGAACGTGACTTGCTCTCCTCTTTCCCGTTAACTTTTGCCTATGAAAAAATGGATGCTTCTCGGGATGCTCGCCTTTTTCTCCGCGACCGCCGGCGCGCAGTCGCCTGCGCCTAACGATCAAAAACAGCTCGAAGAGATGATCAAGGCCGTCCAGGCGCAGCAAATTCAGATCGCGGAAAATCAGGCGCAGATTGACACCAAACTGGCCACGCTCGCGGAGGCGATCCGCATCGCCAAAATCTACGCCAGCCGCGGGGGACGCTAAAATGCGCGCGCTTTTCCTCGTCAGCCTCTTCGCGTTTTTCGCGCTTGCTTCGAGCAACGCGCAATCGCCCGCGCCGGTTCTCATGCGGCCGGTGACATCCGCTCCGGCCGCGGTCGCGACCTCAAGGCCGGCGTCCTCGACAGGTATCGCCGCCGACAGCAAAGAGACGATGGAGCTCCTGCAAGCAATGCAGGCGACGAACGCCGAGACGATCAGGAAACAGGAAGCCGCGCTCCAAACTCTCGATGCCCTGCAGAAAGCCGCCGAGGATATCAAAATCTTCAGCAAACGTGGGTAACCAAGCCATCGCGACTCCCCGAGCGCCGCGCTCCGTTGTCATTCTCAACGAACCGAAGAGCTCACGGGTTGGCTTGGGACGGTTCGTAAGACTTACTTATGAACAACGCCAAGCGTGGCCCGCGAGATTACATTCGGTTACGCGTCAGTGTGCTGGCTCTTCGCTCTGCTCAGAACGGCAACACTGAGCGGTGAGGGTCTTTTTGGGCCAAGAAGAGACTAACGAATATGGCAAGAGTGGGAACGGAAAAGGTGTGTTCGGGTTGTATTTCTTTTCCATCGGTCGGCCAACGTTTGTTTTCGAGCCTCAGAATTAATCAATTGGAAAATCTGGAAACCACAAAGCCAGGAGATGTTGGATTGGGAAATTAGCCAGACAGAAATTAAGGACCCACTTTTCCTATTTCTTTCCTGTTTCCTGGCCAGACCAAAAAGTAACTCCGGCTACTTCCCACTCGCCGCACGCTCCAGCTCGGCCAAGTCCAGCTTTTCCATCTGCCAGAGCGCAGCCGTCACCCGCTTTACACGCGCGGGATCCTCGCCCCGCAGCCACTCCCACAACTTGCCCGGCACGATCTGCCACGGAAAGCCGAACTTATCCTTCAGCCAACCGCACTCGAGCTGCTCGCCCCCGTCCACAGCCAGCTTCTCCCAGTAATGATCGATCTCCTCCTGCGACTCGCAGTTCACCACCAGCGAGACCGCGTTGGTAAAAGGAAAGCCGGGCCCGCCATTGAGCGCCACGAACTGCTCTCCCTGTAGCTCGAACGCGATCGTCATCACCGAGCCCGCCGACCCGGGCCCGTCCTCCGGGTAACGCGTCGTCGCATGAATCCTCCCGTCCTTAAAGACGGAGAGATAAAACGCGATCGCCTCCTCCGCCTGCGTGTCGAACCAAAGAAACGGCGTGATCTTTTGCATGGGGAATCATGAACGGCGACGTTGCATCAGGCAACCGCTGTCAGTGACGAAAAAAAACGATCGGGCGATTTGAAAGGCCCGCCTTGGATGTTGATGCTGCGCTACGGCGCCGATTCTTCTAAGTAGCTCCCAATCATAAATAACCCGAGCGCAGTCGCTCAGATCGTCCTGGTCAAGGCTCCGGCTTTTGATCCACTCCGCGCCGATCCAAGTCGACGACATCATCAGCTACCGCCACCTCCTTCCGCATGAAGGCGGCCGCGAACGCCGCTGATAGAACCGCGAAGCATGGCCGCCCGCGCGGCCGGCATATCGCGAATATAGCGCCGGCCGCCGTTCGGCAGTCCTTGCCAACTGCCAAAATTTCCCCGTTCTGCTCACACGATGCCAACCAATGGCTCGTCACTTCATTCGATCGAACGTCTTCTGCAGGATGTCGATGTCGCTTGCGTTGTCAGCTAGTTTTTCGCGCGTGCTATCGACCCACTTTTTCTCGAGGGCGTTTTTCGTTGACCGATCGTTTTGGTAGAAGACGCCGAAGACCCCTGGGAATGGCAGCTGGGCCAATCTGTAGGCGGCGAGCTCGTCGGTGACATCATGGCGTTGTTCGTCCTCGGGGGTGTTGTCGTATTTTTTCTCCTCGATCACCGGGAAGGCGCCGCCTTTGCGCGGGTTTGCCGGATCGAAGGCGCCGGGGAAAAACTCAACGCACTCGCTCAGGCATTCGATCACGCTGAAACCGGGATGATCCATCGCGCGCTCGATCATCTGAATCATGTGGTTGACCTGGCCAGCGTGGGTGCGGGCGATAAAGGTGGCGCCGCTTGCGACGAGCTTTTTCATCGCGTTGACCGGCTGGTCGATCGCGCCCTGCGGGTCGGTCTTGGATTTGAAGCCGATCGGCGAGGTGGGCGAGGTTTGTTTCTTCGTCAGGCCGTAAACGAAGTTGTCCATGATGACGTAGGTGAGGTCGATGTTCTTGCGCGCGCCATGGTCGAGGTGATTGCCGCCGATGGAGAAACCGTCGCCATCGCCGCCGAAGAGGAAGACCTTGAGGTCGGGCCGGGCGAGGCTTACGCCACTGGCGAGCGGGACGCCGCGGCCATGGATGAAGTGGGCGCCGTAGCCATTGACGAAATAAGGAAAACGCGAGGAGCAGCCGATGCCGGCGAGGGTGACAATTTTCTCGTGATCGATCTGGCGTTTCTCGAGGACCTTGTAATAGGAGGCGAGGACGGCAAAGTCGCCACAACCAGGACACCAGGTCGGGTGATCGGCAGTGATGGCTTTCTTGGTAAGTTTCTCGCGAGGCGGCTCGGCGGTTAGTATATCGGTGCTCATGGTAAGTATCTCAGGAACGCGGGAAAACGGAGTTTGGTTCTGGTTTTCGAATTCGGACATCTTTTCATTTCGCTGCTTGGTACGTTCCTTAGCAATCCTTGTTCGCTAGGGGCGACGCTCAACAAGATAACAGAGATCAGCGAACGATAAATTCTTATCTGCTCTTCCGCCCGGAAGTTGGATGACGAGCTTTTGCGCTTTGCTCACAGGTTTCCCCTAGCGACCCGCGGCGTCCGCGCGGCGTTCGATTTCTTCGACGCTCGGCTGGGCATTGCGGATCCAATCGCGCGCGGCTTCGATCTCGCCGCGGGTGACGGGCGTGGCACGCGGAAATTCCGGCTCGGCGCGCGCGACGAGTTTCCGGCCGAGCTTCACCGGCTTGGCGCGTTTGACGGCAAATTTCCAGTGCCGCCCGAAACGGTAGAGAGCGTAATACATCGTCTTGGCCTCGACCGAGCCGACGCCGCTGCAGCGCATCGCGCTATAAAACATCCGGTCGCAATCCTGCCACGGCCGATCGTGTTCGGCGTAGGCGACATCGTGAAGAACGGAGGCATTGCGATAGCGCCCCTCGAACGGGCCGCCCATAAACGACCAGAGCGACTGCGGGATCGAAGCGCCATCGACAACCGAGCCCCGGGGCGCGACCCAGACATGACCTTTCGGATCGGTGTAACGAAACTCGTTCAAGAGGGTCATGGTGCGACCATCCGGATCCCAACGCGTGATCGGTGCGCCGCTGTAGTAACCCCAGGGATGCGATTGTGTGGCGGCTTGCGCCCACGGAATCGGAGGCTGCGACCCGCAGCTGGCGAGCAGACTCGCCGCCAACCCTAACGAGAGAAGCTTAAGTAATTTTCGCATCAAGAAGTGTTCGTGCGAAAACCTCGTTGTAGCCGGGGAGGTCAACGCCGGCAGCATGAACTTTGGCAGCGGCGAACATTCTGTGCGGCCGAGGTCGGCGACCCCGGTTACAACGCTTGCGCCGCGTCGGGGCGCGACTCGTTCGTGCCCGCGGCGGCGTCGGCCGCTTCTGCGCCCGGCATGGTCGGAGTGTTATCGCCGGCGTGCGCGGTCGCCGGGCTGACATTCGCCTGGGCGCGATCGGTCGCGGCGGCGATCTGCGGATCGTGCGGCGGCTTGGCGGCGGCGCCGTTGCGACTGAAGGGACGCTTGAAGATGCCTTCGAGGATTTCGCGGACGCGATAGGTGAGGCCATCGGTTTTCGTTAGGCTCTCGATCTTCGGTTCACAATAGCGCGCGCGCAAAATCGTCGCGAGTTGGCCGAAGCCGTAGATGCCCTGGTCGTTCATCTCCACGACGACGATGCGCCGGAACTTCGGAAAGATTTTTTCCAATCCGTTAGGCAACGGATGAACATGGCGCAGGTGGATGGCGCCAATCTTCTCTCCGGCGCCGCGGGCCCGCTTCACCGCGTCGTGGATCGGCCCGTAGGTCGAGCCCCAGCCAACGAGCAGCGTCTCGCCTTCTTCGTCGCCATAAACTTCCGGGGGCGGAATTTCCTCCGCGAGTTTGCGCAACTTGCTTCGGCGCTTCGCAGTCATCGCCATGTGCAACTTCGGGTTGCCGGTGGGATGCCCGTGCTCGTCGTGCTCGAGGCCGGTGATGAGCGGATATTTGCCATCGAGCATGCGCGTGCCGGGCGCGGCGTGTTGCGTGATTTGGTCGAGTGCATAGGGCTTGAACCCTTCCCGCGGTGTGAGATCGGGCTTTGGATCGTGCATCAGCGTGGCAAGGTCCGGTTCGTCGAACGCCTCGATTCGCGTCGCGAGCGAGCTGTCACTGAGAATGAAAACTGGCGTGCTGTATTTCTGCGCGATGCGAGCGGCTTCGATCGCGATGTAGAAGCAGTCTTCCACCGTGGAAGCGGCGAGGACGACACGCGGGCTGTCGCCGTGTCCGCCGTAGATCGCCTGGAAAAGATCGCTTTGCTCAACGTTCGTGGGCAGGCCGGTGCTCGGGCCGCCGCGTTGCACGTTGACGATGATGAGCGGCATCTCCGCCATCGACGACCAACCGATCGCTTCCGATTTTAAGGAAATGCCGGGGCCCGCGCTGCCGGTCACCGCCAGATTACCGGAAAGCGAAAACCCGAGCGCGAGCGAGACCGCCGCCAGCTCGTCTTCCGCCTGGACGAAAAGTCCGCCGTATTTCGGCAGCTCGCGTCGCAACACTTCCATCACCGAGGACCACGGCGTGATCGGATAACCGGCGCCATAGCGCACGCCCGCCGCGATTAATCCGTAAGCCAGTGCCGTGTTGCCATCCATCGTGATCTGGTCGCGGCCACCGGTCCGCTGCGGCTTTTCAAATTGATATTGATGGGAAAGGACTTTGCCGACCGGGTAAGCGTAGCCAGCCTGAAACGCCATTAGCGCGGTGTTGACGATGCTTTCATCTTTGCCGGCGAACCTGTCAGTGATCAGTTTCTTCAACTTCTCCGTATCGAGATTGAAAATTTTTGAGATTAACCCGAGGACGAAAATATTTTTGCCCTTGTTTTTCGCTGTGCCGCCTAGGGCCTCGATCGTCAGTCCAGTGATTGGAACGCCCACATAGACGAAGCGCTTGTCGTCGAGATTCGGCTCGACGTTGTCCGAGTCGTAAAGGAGGACGCCGCCTTCCTTGAGAAAGTCGATGTGGTCCTGGTAACTGTGTTGATAAAAGGCGACGAGAAAGTCCGCTTCGTCGCCCGCGGAGAGGACCTCGCCCGTGCCCATTCGTACTTGGAAAATCGACGGCCCGCCTGAGATCGTCGCCGGGATCGTCATGTAAGTCATGACCTCCTGGTCGCTCCGGCCGGCGAGCCGCGCGAGAAAGGCGCCCGCCGATTGAATGCCGTCCTGCGAATTGCCGGCCAGACGAATCACCGCATCGTTGATGCTCTCGGGGCGCAGGTCGGCGCGCTCCACAGGGAGTTCGTTAGGCGGAGGATTATTTTCGGGTAGGACTGGCGTTGGATTCACACGAGGAAAAGGTTGGCATCAACGCAGTACTCTTAGGCAAGAGGGCGGCGAACGCCAGTGCGAATCCCGACGCGCGCGAGGCTTCTCTTAGCCACCGGGGAGAAGCCGGCGAAGCGCGCGGCGAATCTCGTCCGGAGTCGGCGGATGCGGCCGGGGCGTGGGATGCCGATGCGGACGATGTTTCGGCCGCGGCGTCGGTGTCGCCGTAATGGTTGGCGACGGCGACTCGTTAGGCGAGTTGCCGGCTTCTGGAGTCGGCGAAGTTTGCGCGACGGATGGCGTGGGCGAAGCCGTCGGGGTCTCCTCACTTCGTTGAACTTTTGCGCCCGATTCGCGATAAACTTCCTTTTTCGTGCCGACAAAATTGCAGTTCGTTAGGCTAACGTCGCTCCCGCGGCAGGCGCCGATCGCAAAAGCCCCGCTCCCGCGGAACCGGCAATTCTCCAGCGCGAGCGTGCCGCGTTGCGCTTCCTGGCCCTTCACGCCCGCGACGGCATCGCGCTTGTTGTCTTGGAACTGCGCCTCCTTCACCGTCGCGCGCCCGAGCGCGTGGACGAAAAGCGCGACGTCGCGGTTGCGCGCGAAATCGAGCTTCGTGCCCGACACCTGCGAGCGCTCATCGAGCACGATGATGCCGTCCTGATTGTCCCAGAATTGCGCTTCCTGCAGGGTCGCCGAGCTGCCAGCGAAAACGCCGAGCCCGGTGCCGTTGTTGCGAAAACGGCAGCTCTTGATTCTTGCTGTCGCCGCGCCCGCCGCGCGATCACCTACGACCAGCCCTGCCGTTTGCGTCCCGGAAATTTCCACCTCTTCGAGTTCGATCTTCCCACCGGCCATGATGAGGACGGCGTATTGCGCGGACTCCGCAAAGGCCGAGGTGCGAATGCGCGCCGTCGATCCCTCGCCCGAGATCGAGAGGGGCTCGCAAGTCGGAATGACCGCGCGCAACTGCCGCGGACCGTTGCGGGTGAACTGGCATTTTTCCGCCTCCAGGCGGCTGCCATCGTAGAGTGCAATACCTTCCTGGTTCGCTTCGAAAAGCAGGTTGTTCAGAGTGAGGTTCGCCTTGTTATGGAGCGCGAAGAGCGGTGGCGTCTCCGCGCCGCGCGGCTCGACGCCGTTTTGCGAAAACGAGCAATTCGTTAGGCCTAGGGTCGCGCCCGCGAGGTCGATGCCGCCGGGGTTGTTCTCGAATTTGCAATCGTCGGCCGTCAGTTTGGTCGGCGCATTGTTCAGGACCATGATGGCGCCGCCATCGCGCTCGAAGGCGCAGGAGTGCAATTCGCCCTGCGCGCCCTGTTCGAGGCAGAGCCCGATGTTGCTGTCGCTAAAACTGGCCTGCCGAAATTCGCCCTCCGCGCTTTTCGTTAGGCGAATCGCCGCGGCCTGGCGGGAGCTGAAAGCGCATTCCTGCGCTTTGATCGTGGCATGACTGGCGACGAGGACGGCGTCTGCCCTGTTTGCCTGCACCTGGCAATTTTGCATTTGCAGATCGGCGCCTTCCCCCACGGAAAGCGCGGGCGCGTTCCCGGCGCCTTCTCGACTGAAGCGGATGTTTTGCACTGTGACGCCGGGCGCGCGGACGGCGAGACATTCCTGGCCCTGGCTTTGGATAAAAACTCCCTCGTTCGCGCCAACCAGGTGAATGGCGCGCGTCGCGACGAGCCCGCCCGGATAAACGCCGGGCGGCACCTGAATCGTCGCACCCGATGCGGCATTGGCGATTTGCTCCGCGAGGCCATTCGTTAGGCCGGGCGGCGGCGGCAGGACGACTGCCGGCCGCGTTGGCGATGGGGTGATCGGCGCCGCCGTTGGCGTGCTCCTCACGACCGTCGGCGCGGGCGTCGCGATAATGGGAGTGGGTGTCGTCGCAACAGCCGCCGTCGGCGTCGGTGCGACAACGACTGCGGATTTTTCTTTCCCGCCGTGACGGCTTAACGCGACGACAATCAGCAACAGAAAAACAACTGCTCCGCCGATCGCGAGATGTCGCGGACTGAGCGAAATCCCCGGCGACGTTTTTCGCGGTGAAGACGAGAGAGCCGGCGCGGCGATTCGCTCGACTGCAGGTTTTTCGGATTCGTTAGGCGGCAGTGGTGGCGGTTCCGCAACGACCACATTCGTCGCGCCGCAAACCGGACAGGCCGCATGTTTTCCCGGATCGTAAACCCGGCCGCAACTGCAACGGATCCGCTTGCTCATCGTTTCGGCCCCGGCGCGGGCGAAGCCGACCCGTCGGGCGTCGCCTGCTGTTCGCGCCGCGCTTTCATCTCAAGGATGTGCTCGCGGCGGAATTCCACTTCGCGCCGCAAGCTGTCGTGCGGCGGCAATTCCTTCAGCAATTCGTCGCTCAGCCGCAGAATCTCGGCGTCATTTTTGCCGCTCGGGTCGAATGGAATTCGCGCCAGCGTACTGAACTTTCTGTAAAGCGCCTGCCGCTGCACGCGCTCGGCCTGCGCCTTCGCGCGCTCCTCGTCCGATGGTGTCGGCGGCGGAGTTGGCGTGGGCGGCGGTGTGCTTCCGGTCAACTTTTGCCAGACGGCTTCGCGTTCCTCCGCGGTCGCTTCCGCAAAGTGTGGCTGGCTGGCTTGATCGAAAGTCACCGTGCCGAGCAAAATCCAAAACCGCTCAGGGTAAAGCGTTACTCTGGGTAGCCGAACGGGCGGGGTGAGCTCTTCGTCGCCTACGATCGCGCCCTCGATTTCCGTCTTCTTGCGCAGCTCTGGCCGATTCGTTAGGCGGAGGAAGAGTTTCCCCTCCGAATTCGGTGATGAATTTTCATTCACCATCACGCCGATTCCATGGTTGAAGAGGAGCGCGCTACGCACGGCGTGCATGTTATTGAAGGCGCCGTTGGTCCAGGATTGGAAAAGCGGGCTCGGAGTGTGGGCGAGCGCGCTCGGCTTGAGGAGCGCGAGGTCGAGGCCCTGGCTGTAATCATCCGCGCGCTCCACGATCATGAACGGTTTCTTCGCCTGGAGGAGCGCCTGCAGTTTCTGGTTCGCGTCCGTGAGGCTCTGATTCTTCGCCTGCAGCGCTTGGTTTGTGGCGGCGAGCTGCGCTTTCTCCTGCGCGAGCTGGTTTTTCTCGGCGGTTAATTGATTCACCTGCCGTTGCAGATTTTGCATCTCGGCATTCAACTGCGCGATCTGCCGTTGCATGTCGTCCCGCTCCGCGGTCAGGATGTTCACCTGGCCCTGGAGCGCACGCACCTGCGCCTTTAATTGCTCGAGCAACGCCGTCATGTCCTCGGTCGATTTCGCGTCGCGCATCCGATCCTTCATCTGGTCGAGCTGGTGCATTAGTTGATCCGTTTTCTCCTGCGCCTTCTTCAAATCCGGCTCGTGCCCGGGCGGTTTGTAATAGGGCAGCGCCACGATCATCATGAAACAAAAGGCCCCAAGCGCGCCGCACAAAATGTCCAGCAAGGACATGTTGAAGATGTTGATATCGCGACGACGCGCTCTCATCGCGGCGGCCGGCTAAGTCTCGTCGGCGTAGAGCCGGTTGATGAGATTGCGCAGGGTGTAATCGCCGGCGTTGTTCAGCGCCGACTCTTCCTTCTCCTGCACGAGATGGAGGATGAAAACGAGAAGCGCGCTCTCGACCAGCGCCACCATCGTGCAGTCGAAGCCGATCCCGAGCGTCCGCGCGACCGATCGCAGATCAAGGGTATCGCTCAAGCCCGCCTGGGAAAGCGACGCGCCTAACGAGTAAACCGTTCCGATGAATCCGAGCGTCGGGACGACCCAGGCGATGAAGCGCACGAGCCCGTAGCGCAGATCGAGCCGGTGACTCATGAGCTCGAGATTTTGATTCATCACTCCGGCCGCCTGTTCGACCGACGAGCTCGATTGAAATTGCAGGACCGCGATGTTGATGAGCGAGGGGAGAAAACCGTTTTCGTAATCGAACTCGCCCGCGACTCGTTTGCGGATCGGGCCGAGATCTTCCGAGACGAGCACCGTCTGGTCGTCTTCGGGCAAATATTTCAGGCCGAGAAATTTCTTCTCCCGGGTCGCGATCCGCCAGCGCATGAAGAGATCGCCCAGCCCGACGAAAAACACGATGTGCATCAGGTTCTGGATGGTGAAGGGATAAAGAAAATGCTGCGATGGTTTATCGAGGACGAGGATGGCCGCGCGGCCGGAGAGAATGAAGGAGAGGAGCGTGATGAAAACGACCCCGCCAAAGGCGAACAAGAGGAGGGCAAAGGAGCGTTTCGGCTTCGCCCAGAGCGAGTCGAGGCCCGCCATGGTCGCATCTGAAACCGCACTCAAATCGAAACCGCGCGTGTCGCTCATCGTCGGCCTCGCAAATTGAAGGCCGCGCGAGGCTAGAGAATTTAAGCCGCTGCGGGCAAGCATTCTCTTCTCCGATGCGTAGGCCATTTGGTCGCCGAAAAGTCCCCGGGACCTTCCCCTTTTGTCATTCTCGGCGAAGCGAAGAATCTCAACTTTCTTCGTCGTCTGCAGCGCCCTGTTCTCCGCGAGATTGCGGGCGGCACGCTCGTCTCTACAATGCGAACCGATGGGCGGACTGGTTGTCAAACCTCGGGCGCGGCTCCTGCATGGACACGATTGGGTCTTCAAGGGTGAAGTCCTGAAAGTCTTCGGCGCGCCATGCGATGGCGATGTCATCTCTCTCAAGGATGGCCGCGATCGATTGTTAGGCAGCGCCATCTACAACAGCCGCTCGCAAATCGTGGCGCGCCGTTTCTCCCGTCGCAAACAGGATCTCGATCTCGATTTTTTCCAACGGCGCATCGCCCAGGCGACCGAGTATCGCGAGCGGCGGGGGTTGAACCCGCGGCTCTGCCGGCTCGTCTGGAGTGAGAGCGACGGATTGCCCGGCGTGATCGTCGATCGTTACGGCGATCATCTCGTCCTCCAGACGCTCACACTCGCGATGGACCAACGGAAGGAGTTGATCGTCCGAGCGCTGGAGGATTATAGGGCGGGCGCCTTCCAATCAATCATCGAGCGCAACGATGCGGCCGTGCGTCGGGCGGAAGGAATGGAATTGCGCAGCGGGGTCCTGGGGGGCGAACCGCCTAACGAACTCGAAATCGACGTTGCCGGGCTGCGCATGGAGATCGATCTCCTGCACTCGCAAAAGACTGGTTTCTACCTCGATCAGTTGCCGAATTATGCGCTCGTTGCCGAGCATGCCAAAGGGCGCGTCCTTGATTGTTTCACGAGCCAGGGCGGCTTCGCCCTCGCCTGTGCCCGCGCCGGTGCGAGCGAAGTCGTCGCCGTGGAAGCGAATGCCGAGAGCGTTCGCGTCGCGAAAAGGAACGCCGCAGGCAACAGCCTAACGATCCGCTTCGTCGAGCAGGACGTTTTCCAATTCCTCCGCGCCACTGAGAAGGCTGCCGAGATATTTGACCTCATCATTCTCGACCCGCCATCCTTCACAAAAAGCAAAGGCGCCCTCCATGACGCTCTCCGCGGCTACAAGGAATTGCACGTGCGCGCCTTTCGGCTCCTCGCGCCAAACGGATTCCTTGCGACCTTTTCCTGCTCGCATCACGTCAGTGCGGAAGCGTTCGAGAAGATGATCGCCGATGCACTTGTTGATGCGCGGCGCTCGGCTCGACGGCTTGGGCGGTTCGAACAATCGCTTGATCATCCCATTCTCCCGACGATCCCGGAGACGGAATACTTCCGCGGGATGCTTCTCGAGATGATGCCCGGCCGTTAGCGTTCCCCTCCTGCTCCTCCTCGTGATCGATTCTTTAGGTATTCGAGCACGATTGCGATTGGATAGCGCGAAAAATCTGGCATTCCGCAAACGCCCATTTAATATCCGCGGGAAGCGGCGACGCGACCGGAGAAGGGCGCTCCCGCGAACCGAACATGGCCGACCGAATCCGCCCAATTGAACAAATGCTCGAGCTAAACGAAGACGAAGATGGAGTCACCACGGAGCAGATCGATTCCCAGGTGCAGAAGGCGCAGGAGCAGCTCCTCCAGCTCAAGCGCCAGCAGGAGCAGATCGAGAAACAAAAACGCGAGCTCGAAGAGCTGAGCCGCCGCCAGGAGGAACTCGATCGCGGCCGCGCGGAGATGACTGACAAGCTCACCCGCTCGCTCGTCGTCCTCGAGCGAGAAGCCTACGACGCGCAGAAAAAAATGGAGCAGCTCCGCGCCACCCGCGAGAGCTTCTCCCAGCATCTCGAGGTTCTCGAAGCAATCGACCCGAAGAACTGGAATTCGTCCGACCTGAACAAGGAATTGAGTCGCGCCCTCAGCACGGTGGACGACGCCCGGACGGAGTACAGCCAGCAGCGCAGCCGTCTGCAGGCAACAAGCGATGAGCAGCACCACGAAATGCCGTTGCCCGAGACGAGCAGCGGCTATGAGACCACCAGCGCGGACCATTCCTTCGGGCAATGGCTGCGAATCGGGCTTGCCTTCACTTTGCCGCTGATCATTTTCGGCATCGTCGCTCTCGTGATCTATTTCTGGATGACCACTCCCATTGGTCGTTAGGCGCATGGCCCGACGACGCGTCCCATCCAACACCCCGCTGACTCAAAAGCAGCGAGAGCTCGCCGAGCGCGAGAACGATTTGCGCAAACAAATGGAAGACCTCCAGCGCATGATCGAGGAAGCGCCGCGCGTCGCTGCCGAGACGAGTCGGCGACAAAAAGAAGAGCTGCTCCAGCGCGCCAGTAATGAGAGCAAACGGCTCGACGTTTTCTCGCGGCCGGCGGACAAGCGTTACGGCGAAGAATTGTGGGACCAGCGCCGTCCCCGCTCCCTCCGCAAAGAGCGCAGCGAAGGCCGGCTCATTTTCGTGGTTCTCATCATCATGCTCTCGGTCGCGATCGTTTGGATGGCGACGCATCTGCATCTCTAGGCTTCAAATCCCGAGCGCGGAGCTCCGCGTGGCCGCGATGCTCCCCTGGGCGTCCCGGCTCGCAGGAGCTCAGCCCTCCATGATTGGCGCACGCCCGACGACGCGATAACTTCTCGCAAATGTCCGCGCCTAACGATCTCGATCTCGCCTACGTCGCGCATCTCGCACGCCTCGACCTGACCGCAGAAGAGGCCGCGCTCTTCCAAACACAACTCGCGCAAGTCCTCAAACACGCGGCCCGGTTGCAGGAGCTGAATCTCGAAGGCGTCGAACCCGCAGCCCACGCTCTGCCCACCTTCAACGTTTTCCGCGAGGACAAAGCTCGACCGTCGTTCACGCAGGAGGAAACCCTGCGCAACGCGCCGCGTTCGGCGAACGGCCTCTTCATCGTGTCTAAGGTGATCGAATGACGCTCCGCGACCTTCCCGGCCTAACGATCACCGAGTTGCAAAAGCTGTTACGCGCGCAGGAAGTTTCGCCGCGCGAAGTCATGATCGCGCTGCACGAACGAATCGGAGTGCTCGATCCAAAGATCGGCGCCTATCTCTCCCTCGATCTCGACGCCGCCCTCTCGGCAGCGGATGCCGCAAACGTCGACCTGCCGCTCGGCGGCATCCCTATCGCGATCAAGGATGCGATCAGCGTGCGCGATCAACCGTGCACCTGCGCGTCACGCAGCTTGCGCGATTACCGTGCGCTCTATGATGCGACGGTTATCGTTAGGCTAAGAGCCGCCGGCGCGATCCCGTTTGGGAGAACGAACATGGACGAATTCGCCATGGGTTCCTCGACCGAGAACTCGAGCTTCCGACGGACCCA
>DASXPA010000024.1:0-4573 GCA_036493915.1 Chthoniobacterales bacterium
GCAAAAGCTGCCGGACACGACGGTGAGCATGAAAGCGCTCCTTGGCGATGTCGATGGGAATAGCTCCGTGAGCTCGAATGATGTCGGCCGCGTGAAATCCCAGGTCAGCAATGATGTCACCGCAGATAACTTCCGCGCGGACGTCATCGCAAGCGGCTTGATTAACTCGACCGATGTCTCCGCGGTGAAAGGGCAGTCCGGCACCGGACTTCCGTGAGGAGGTCCCACCGGGGCCCGATCACTTACTCGCTCCTAACGCGGGCCAGGGTTTTTCCCTGGTCCGCGAAGGGGGATGTCGCCCGTTCAAGCGCACGGGTTGCGAGAAAGAGTGTTACCTGGGATCGCGGGAGCAGCTCTTCTGGTTTCGAAAAGAAACCCCGCCGCCGCTATCCCGCCTTTTCGGCGAAGCGCGCGAGGAGCCAGCAGAGGTCGGAGAGGCGGTTGAGGTAACGAAGGATTTCCGGATTCGCGCTCGACGCGTCGCCTAACGATGCCACGCGCCGTTCGGCGCGGCGGCAAACCGTCCGGGCAACATCGAGCGCGGCCGCGAGTGGCGTCTCTCCCGGCGTGGCCCAGCCCTTATCGTAGAGCGTCTTGTCTTTCTCCAGTTCGCCGATCGCACTCGTGAGGTTATCAACCATCGCCGCGCTCGTTAGGCTAAAGCCGTCCTTCTGATAACGCTCGCGGTCTCCCGGCGCCGTCGCCAATTCTCCCATGACGGTGATCAACTCTTCTTGAATCGCAAGAATCCGCTCCGCGACTAACGACTTCTCGTCGGCGGCTCGAACAACTCCGAGTGCCGCGCTTAGCTCATCGACACAACCGTAAGCGTCGACCCGTGCATCGGTTTTGGGCACGCGTCGACCATACATGAGAGACGTCTCGCCGCCGTCACCGGTCTTGGTTACGATCGACATTCTAAAGCATTGGAAGCCGCAACTTTCGTTGCGGCTCCCAAATCTTAAACATAGCTCGCGAAGGGCCTCGTTAGCCGAGTGCGGGCTGCGCCTCAGGTTCTTCCATGAGCGGCGCGCCAACCTGCTCGCCGAGCTCGACGAGTTTGATCTCGCGCACCGCCGGGAAACCGGTCCCGGCCGGAATCAGGTGCCCCATGATGACATTCTCCTTGAAGCCCCGCAGACGATCGACTTTGCCTAACGTTGCCGCTTCGGTGAGGACGCGCGTCGTATCCTGGAACGAAGCGGCGCTGATAAAGCTGTCGGTCTCGAGCGAAGCCTTGGTGATGCCGAGCAACACCGGCGTCGCTTCCGCGGGTTTGCCGCCCTGCTCGACAACGCGTTTGTTTTCCGCTTCGAAATCGAGCCGATCGATCTGGTCGCCCCAGAGGAGCGAGGTGTCGCCGGGATCGGTGATCTTCACCTTGCGCAACATTTGCCTAACGATGATCTCAATGTGCTTGTCGTTGATCTCGACGCCTTGGAGCCGATAGACTTCCTGCACTTCGTTGACGAGGTGCTCCTGCAGATCCTGCGGCCCGCAAATCTCCAGAATCTCGTGCGGCACGACCGGACCTTCGGTGAGCTGCGAGCCCTTTTTCACAAAGTCGCCTTTGAAGACGATCATGTGCTTGTTCATCGGAATCAGATGCTCTTCTTCGGCGCCGGTCTCGGCGTCTTTGAGAATGAGTTTCCGTTTTCCGCGACTCGTCCCCCCAAGTTCGACAACGCCATCGATCTTCGCGATCTCGGCGTTGTCCTTCGGGCGCCGCGCCTCGAACAACTCCGCCACCCGCGGCAGACCTCCGGTGATGTCTTTCGTCTTCGCAACTTTACGCGGCGTCTTCGCAAGAAGCGCGCCCGCCTGAATCTTCCGTCCGGCTTCGACAATAACGTGCGCCCCGGCCGGAATCGAAAAGCTCGCGGCCACTTCGCCGTCCTCGCCCACGATCACGATCTGCGGGTGGAGATCTTCCTTGTGCTCAATGATGACGGTGCCCATGAGACCCGTCGCTTCATCGACTTCGCGTTTCATTGTCACGCCTGCGATCATGTCGCGGAACTCGATCTTGCCGCTTTTATCGGTCAGGATCGGGACGTTGTAGGGATCCCATTGCACAAAAGTCTCGCCCTTCTTCACCGTCGCGCCGTTAGCTTTGGAAATGACCGAGCCGATGACGATGTTGTAGCGTTCGATCTCGCGGCCGTCTTCGTTATGCAACGTGATCGAGCCGTTTTTGTTCAGCGCGATCCAGTTTCCGTCGAGCGATTGCACGGTGCGGAAATCGTTGAACTGCACGGTGCCGTCGTTCTTCGCCTTGATGATCGGCTGCTTGAAGGTTTGGCTCGCGGTGCCGCCGATGTGGAACGTCCGCATCGTTAATTGGGTGCCCGGCTCGCCAATGGATTGCGCGGCGATGATGCCGACGGCTTCGCCAAGCTTGACGAACTGCCCGGTGGCGAGATTGCGTCCGTAACAATGGGCGCAAACGCCGCGACCGCATTCGCAGGTCAGAACGGAGCGAATCTTCAACTGCTCCACGCCGATGCGCATCAGGTCGTTGCCGATCTTTTCGTCGATCAGCTGATTCGCTTTCACGATCTTCTTCTTTTTATCGACCGGATCATTAATCGTTTCGCAACTGACGCGACCGACGATACGCGTGGCGAGATCGACAACTTCTTCGTCACCTTCGTAGATCGAGCGCACGGTGATGCCGTTGACGGTGCCGCAATCGATCTCGTTGATGATCACATCCTGCGAAGCGTCGACGAGTTTTCTCGTTAGGTAACCGGAGTCCGCGGTCTTGAGTGCGGTGTCGGCGAGACCTTTGCGCGCGCCGTGGGTGGAGATGAAATACTCGAGGACGGTGAGGCCTTCACGGAAGTTCGAGGTGATCGGGCGCTCGATAATTTCGCCCGAAGGCTTCGCCATCAAACCGCGCATGCCGGCGAGCTGTTTCACCTGCTGCCGATTACCGCGCGCCCCCGAGTCGACCATAAGGTAAACCGGGTTCAACTCCTTGCGTCCCTCGTTGTGCTCGAGGGTGCGGAACATGACGTTGGAGATTTCGTCACCCGCGTGCGTCCAGATGTCGATGATCTTATTGTAGCGCTCACCATCGGTGATGATGCCTTTGCGATATTGCTGCTCGACTTGCTTGATGAGTTTGTAAGCGGCTCCGAGTTCCACCTCCTTCTCCTTCGGAATGATCATGTCGGAGATACCGATGGAAACGCCGGCCTTGGTCGCTTCGCGGAAGCCAAGTTCCTTCAGCTTGTCAAGCGTATCGACGGTGCCATCCTGCCCGGCCACCTGGTAGCAGCGCCAGATGATATCGCTGAGCTGTTTCTTGCCCGCGGCTTTGTTAAAAAAGCCGAGACCTGTGGGCCAGATTTCGTTGAAGATCACGCGGCCCGCCGTCGTCTCGATGATGCGCGCTTCCTTGTCGCCGTAAATCGTCTCTTCGCCGAGGTTCGGATTCTTGAAGCGAATCCGGTCGTGCGTTTTGACCGAGCCATCCGCCATCGCGAACTCGACTTCGGTCGCGTTCTCGAAAAGCGGGAGGCGCGATTCGGCGGCGGCGCCCGCGGCGCGACGGGGATTCTGCGTCAGGTAATAGCAGCCCAACGTGATGTCCTGCGACGGCGTCGTGATTGGTTTGCCGCTCGAAGGCGAGAAGATGTTGTTCGGCGCCAGCATGAGCATGCGCGCTTCCATCTGCGCTTCGACCGAGAGCGGGACGTGCACGGCCATTTGGTCGCCGTCGAAGTCCGCGTTGTAAGCGGTGCAAACGAGCGGATGAATGCGGATCGCTTCGCCTTCGATCAACTGCGGTTCGAAAGCCTGGATCGACAAGCGGTGCAAAGTCGGTGCGCGATTCAAGAGAACCGGATGACCTTTGGTAACTTCCTCAAGAATATCCCACACCTCGGGCGTCTGGCGCTCGATCATTTTCTTCGCGCTGCGCACGGTGTGGACGTAGCCGAGGTCTTTAAGCCGGCGAATGATGAAAGGCTCGAACAAAACGAGCGCCATCTTCTTCGGCAAACCGCACTGATTGAGTTTCAGCTCCGGCCCGATCACGATAACGGAACGTCCCGAGTAATCGACACGTTTGCCCAGCAAGTTCTGACGGAAACGTCCGCCTTTGCCCTTGAGCATGTCACTCAGTGACTTCAGTGGACGATTGCCCGCGCCCGTGACGGCGCGGCCGTGGCGACCGTTGTCGAAGAGCGCGTCGACCGCTTCCTGCAGCATGCGCTTCTCATTACGAATGATGACGTCCGGTGTCTTGAGCTGAAGGAGATTTTTGAGTCGGTTGTTGCGGTTGATGACGCGGCGATAGAGGTCGTTCAAGTCCGAAGTCGCGAACCGGCCACCCTCCAAAGGAACGAGGGGGCGCAGATCCGGCGGAATCACCGGTAGGACTTCGAGAATCATCCACTCGGGTCGCGTGTGGGACGAAGCAAAGCCTTGTACAAGCTTCAGTCGTTTTGCGAGTTTCTTGCGAATCTGTTTGCTCTTGGTGTTGCCCATCGCTTCCTCGAGCTCCTTGTTGAGCTTCGCGAGATCGATCTCGGCGAGGAGCGTCTTCACACCTTCGGCACCCATT
>DASXPA010000025.1:0-7018 GCA_036493915.1 Chthoniobacterales bacterium
CGCAATGCGGCACGCACATCGCGGACAGCGTGCAGCACGTTGGTCCCAATGATGAAGTCGAATGTCGCCGCCTCTAACCCCTGCTTCGCGCCCGGTTTTTCGAGATCGAAAATCTTAAACTCTACCTCTGAAAACGCCGCCAGTTTCTGGGCGGCGCCGGAGAAAAATGCGGCCGAGACATCGCTGAATGTGTAGGAATGCAAGCCGCGCTCCAAGAGTGGTAGAACTTGCGACGCCAGTCCCCCTGTCCCCGCTCCGATCTCCAGGATCCGCAGGCCGCGTCCTTCGGGCAGACTTCGCGCTGCGGTGTTTACCGCCGCAGCGATGGCAGCGAGCCAGTGACTGGTGAAGAGTCCGTCGCCATAAAAGTGATCGAGCAACTCCGCGCCGATCCCGGAGAACAAAACCTGCACAGCGTCTTTTTCACCGCGCAAAATTGATCCCAACTCAGTGCAGTTGCCCACGCAGAGAAGAGCTTCGGGAAGATGTCCCGGGTGTTTCTCGATGAAGTTGCGCAGAACTTTCTCGGCGGAGTCTGCCGTTTGCGCAAAATCCGGCGCTGCCTCGAACCCCATTTCTTTTCTCCGGAGCAAGCCGTGCCTAACGAGACCGGCCATCAACCGCTCAAAGACAGGTTGCATCGCTGGTGCTACCTGAAGTGTCGCTTCGTCAAAGGGAATATTTCCAGTCACGCCCATTTCCTCCAGCCCGCGCGCCAGTTGTGCGGCGGCGAGATCGTCAACGGCGCAAAGCGCGGCCTCAATTTCGGAGGGACCGCGAACGGCGATGACGCGGTCCAATGCATCTTGTGCCGCAGCCTTTAATTGAGACAACGGGAGCGGCGCCAGCGCCGGTCTGGGCGATTCGTCAGGCACCCGCTGCCAGGCGACATGATATGTTAAATCGCGAGTACCGCCGGGCGCGGCAGAGCGGCCCGCACCGGAAAGGCTGATGGCCCGGAATCCATCCACCAGCACGCAAGGTTGCCCTTCCCCATTATATAGAGAGATGTCGCCTTCGAGGAAGTCGTCGCCAAACCCGCGCACCTTTGCCCGAACGCGAGTCGAGGCGCCTGGCGACCCGAGATAGAGAATGCGGCGAAAACCGACCGGGAGCTTCATCCGGGCCTGGCGGCCTTCGACCGTCGCGGCGCCGGCGGAGAACACCTGAAGGGCTCCGTCGAAAAGAACAGGGTGCAGCGCATATTCGTCCGCCCGGGCCGAGACCGCTTCCGATAAAGCGACGCGCCCGGCAGATTGGCCGGCGCCGGCTGACAGTTCGCGAATCGGCCGAAATTCCTCGCCGTAGCGCAACCCCAGATCGCTCATGTGGCGATAGAATTCGTCGA
The DNA here is from genome assembly GCA_036493915.1 of Chthoniobacterales bacterium. GTDB lineage: Bacteria > Verrucomicrobiota > Verrucomicrobiia > Chthoniobacterales > UBA10450 > Palsa-1392. The sequence continues at coordinate 1,349 of DASXPA010000025.1, forward strand.
CCGCGACGGGTTGAGCGTTCTCCGGTTGCGTCCATCTTGAGGAAGCAAAAGTGGATTCTGTGCGCTCGCTGCGCAGCGTGCCCACCGCGTGGAGTGACCAGGTCACGCTTTGTTCGAAGCGGCTTTGAATCGCAAAAGTGCGTTCGTTAGGCGAGTAGGAAAACTCGATTTGCACCCCCGATGGCGGATCCGGCAGGATCAGCGGCTTTCGAATTTCGAAGTCCTCAACGACGAACGGTTGTCCCTCAAACAACTGGACCCCGGCTTCCAGCGCCAGCTCGACAAAGGCGGCCGCCGGAAAAATCACATGTTTTTCCACCTTGTGATCTTTCAAGAAAGCCATGTGCCGGGAGTCCAGCCTAACGATCCAAGTGGGCATCGCGCGCGGCAATCGAACATCAAACAAGCCGCGTCCACCCGGTGCGAGCCGACCATCGCGGGCATCGCTCGCCTCGTTCCACCAACGCGCCTTTTCCCACGCGTAAGCCGGCAGCGAGAGGAGGTGACGGGAAGGCGTCATGGCCGAGAAATCGAGCGGAACACCCGCACGGTGCAGATCCATTGCCGCCTCGAGCGTCGATTCAAATTCGCGCTCGCGTCGGACGGAGGAGATGACGGTGCCTTTAGCTCCGCGGGCGCCAAGACATTCCTGGGTCGAATGGGCAAGCGCGGGATGCGCGTTGAGTTCCAGCCAAACGTCCACGCCGAAGTCGGCCAGAGCGCCCACGGCTGGGGCAAAACGCACCGGCTCGCGAATGCCCCGTGCCCAATAAGCCGCATCGCACGACTCGCCGGCACAGCGATCGCCGGTTACGGTGCTGAAAAAAGGAATTTCGCCGGGCTGCGGTTTGAGATCGGCGAGCGCCGTTTCCAAGGCCTCAGACGCCGGTCGCATGAGCGGATGATGAAATGGATGATCCACCCTAACGAGTCGCGCAAACACGCCTTGCGGCTCCAGTTCGGCCGCCATCGCCTCGAGCGAAACGCGTGGACCCGAGAGCGTGATGGAACGCGGCCCGTTGAAGGCAGAAATCGTCACCGTTCGATCGTGCCGGGCGATCAACGCGACGGCTTCATCCTCAGGCAATCCAACCGCGAGCATCGTCCCTTCTCCGCGACCGCACGACTCCATGAGACGTGCTCGTAAAGCCACAATCCGCGCCCCTTCTTCAAGTGAAACGATTCCGGCGATGCACGCGGCAGCAATCTCGCCCACACTGTGGCCGACGATGGCCGAGGGTCGAACGCCCCACGACTCCCAGAGCGCCGCGAGCGCTACCTGCATGGCAAAAATGGACGGCTGCCCAATCTCCGTCCGTGACATCTGCGACATTTCTTCAGAGCGATTGAGTTCTTCGAGAAGTGAGAAACTGGCCCACCGAGAGAGAGCGGTGTCGCAGCGCTCGATCGTCTCGCGAAAGACCGGCTCGTGCCGCATCAAATCGCGACCCATTCCCCACCATTGCGGCCCTTGCCCGCTCGTGATGAAGCCGACACGCGGCGCGTGTTCTCGGCGGGCTGTGAAAGTGACGTGGATTTTCGGGCTTGCTTCCTTCTTCGCAAACGCGTCGAGCTCCTCAGTTAATTCTGCCCAGCTGGACGTGACGAGCGTCAGGCGATGCGGATGATGGTTCCGTCGGGCCCCTAACGTATAAGTGAGATCCGGTAGAACGGGCGAACTGCCGTTGGCATTGGCATGCTCCTTCACCCATGCGCTTAGATTCGACGCGGAAATTTGGAGAGATGTTTCCGAACGCGCAGAGAGCATCACCGGCCACGGCCCGGAACCTGGGACGGACGGAGATTTATCTGGGTGATGCGGCGGAGGTTCAGCCAAAATGACGTGGGCGTTCGCCCCTCCGAATCCGAATGAGTTGACGCCTGCAATGCGCTCCGCGGTCCCATTCGGAAAAGGCTCGAGCTGAGTCGGCACGCGCAACTTGAGTTTCTCAAAATCAATGTGCGGACTCGGCTTCGAAAAATGGAGGCTCGGTGGAATCTGCCCGTGCTTGAGAATGAGCATCGCTTTGAGAAGCCCCGCAACGCCGGCGGCGGTTTCCAAATGGCCAAGATTGGTTTTTATGGAGCCGATGGGCAGCGGTGCGTCGGCGGATCGATTGCCGCACAGAGCTGTTGCGAGAGCATGCGCTTCGATCGGATCCCCAACCGCTGTCCCAGTCCCGTGGGCTTCGACGAACCCGATCTCCTCGGGCGCGATCCCGGCATCTCTGCAGGCATCTTGCACCAGTCGTGTTTGCGCCTCCGGGCTGGGAACCATCATGCCGTTGGTGTGTCCATCTTGATTGATCGACGTTCCTAGAATCACACCCTGAACTGGATCGCCATCCGCGATTGCCCGCGAAAGCCGCTTGAGCAGTACCATGCCGGCGCCCTCGCCTCGTACAAATCCGCTCGCGGATGCGTCGAAGGCCGAGCACCGGCCCTCGGGCGAGAGCATCGCAGCCTGCGAGAACCCGATAAATCCGCCGGGCGAAATCATCACGGTTACGCCGCCCGCCAAAGCGGCGTCACCACGTCCGGCCCAGATGTGTTCACACGCCGCATGAACGGCAGTGAGCGCCGACGAGCACGCAGTGTCCATCGCGATACTCGGGCCGCGTAGATTCAAGCAGTACGAAATTCGATTTGCGGCAATGCTATGCGCGCTCCCAGTCGGCGTATGAGGGCCGATGTTGAAATGATCAAAACTGGTGCTTTGAAGCCCCTGGTAATCGTTATGCGATATACCGACGAAAACGCCAAGGTCGGTTCCGCGCTCGAAATCGAGCACGAGTCCGGCATCTTCGATCGCTTCCCAGGCAGTCTCAAGCAGAAGTCGATGTTGCGGATCTACGTAAGGAGCTTCCCGCGGCGAGATACCAAAAAACTGCGGATCAAATTGATCGATGGCGTCAATAAACCCGCCACGCAAGGCTATGGATTTTCCGGCCACGCCCGGCTCGGCATCATAATACCGCTTCAGGTTCCAGCGATCCGGCGGCACTTCGACGACTCCCTCGCGAGCCTCGATAAGAAGCTTCCAAAGGGATTCCTTGGAACTCACGCCGCCGGGAAACCGGCAACCGACTCCAATAATCGCAATACGTTCTTTTTGCATGGTCGTGAGTTGCTCTGCAGGGCGGACTGATCAGCGCTGCCTGTGAGCAAGTCAAGGCAGCTACCGTCCGGGCGCGGGGTCATGACGTCAATGGACGGTAAGACATTCTCGTGTGTAACATCAATTTGTTTTTAACATGCCCGGCAGACGTTGCTTCACCTCTTTTTCTGACCGCTGGCTTTGTTTGACTGTGTTGGCCAGGCGCTCATTCACAACTTTTTTCTTCGGTATCCTCTGCGATGCTAACAGCATGATGCTTTTCAGGGAATTTTTACCTCGCACCAATCTCGCCCAAAGCCCCCGCTATAAGCAGGCAGAACCGTTAATCTAATCGAACGAAATCATGTGCGGCATCGCGGGAATAATCGATTTGGTTGGGCGGAGGCCGGCGCCGGAGGGTGCGGTGCACCGAATGGCGCGCTCTCTCTTTCATCGCGGTCCGGATGAAGAAGGTTTTCTCGAACAACCAGGGATTTCACTCGCTTCTCGACGGCTGAGCATTGTCGATCTGGCCGATGGCCAGCAGCCGATGACGAACGAAGACCGCAGCGCTTTCGTGGTCTTCAACGGCGAATTATTCGACTACGTCGAGCGCCGCGAGGAACTCGTTAGGCAAGGGCATCGCTTTCGGACCCATTGCGACACCGAAATCATTCCCCATCTTTGGGAAGATCTTCACGAGGGAATATGGGAGCGGCTGCGCGGCCAGTTTGCCATCGCTTTATGGGACGAACGGCAACGACAACTCCATCTCGGACGCGATCGGTTCGGCATCGCACCGCTTTTTTGGAGCCGCCAGGGCGACTGGTTCCTTTTCGCTTCCGAGATCAAAGGCCTCCTTGCTTCAGGCATGGTTCCACCGCGCCCCGACCGTAAGGGACTCGATCACCTGTTTACCTTGGCGGCGATGCCGGGACCGAGGACGTGTTTTGAAGGAGTTCAACTTTTGCCGCCCGGACATTGTCTGCGCGTTACGCCGGGAAGCTCGGGCACGGGTGCAGTGATCGAAGAACGCGCCTATTGGGAAATGGATTTCCCGGCGCAGGGTGAAGAAGAATGGGGAAACAATCCGAATGCGCTGGTGGATGAATTCGAGCAGCTCCTTTTGCAGGCCGTGGAAGAACGGCTGCGCGCGGATGTGCCAGTAGGCTCGTACCTTTCCGGTGGTGTCGATTCGAGCATGATCCTCGCCCTGGCCTGCCGCCTAAAAGGTCCGATGATTAATACTTATACCGTGCGGGTGAATGGGCCGGAGTTTGATGAACTGAGTGCCGCGAGCCTTTCGGCCCGACACATCGGAGCGAAACCGCCCATCGTACAAGAGTACGGCGATCGCGAAGCGCTTGAGAGTTATCCCCGCCTGATTGAGGCCGCCGAAACTCCGGTGATCGATACCTCCTGCGGTGCCTTGCTCAAGTTGGCCGAACGTGTTCGTGCCAACGGCCAGAAAGTCGTGCTGACCGGCGAAGGCGCCGACGAGTGGCTGGTCGGTTATCCCTGGTACAAAGCGGCCAAGCTCTTCGGATTTCTCGACTTCGTGCCGGGATTGAATCTGAGCTTTTGGGCAAAGAGCGCTTACCTGCGTCTGAATAAAGTGCCGCATTTTTCTCGGGCATGGCGCAAGGGTGTGGAAGCTTCCGTCGGCGGTCCAAACGCGTGGATCGATTCCTACGGATTACTCGCGATTTCGAAGTTGCGCTTTTATTCCGAGCAGATGCGGGAAGTGATGAATGACAGTAATCCATGGGGCGAATTGGGATTTCCTCTGGAAAAAGCGAAGCGGTGGGCGCCGCTCAACCGCGGAATTTGGGTCGCTGCGCGCGTGCTCCTGGCCGGCCATCTCTTGCAAGCCAAAGGTGACCGCGTGGCCATGCATTCGTCGGTCGAAGTCCGCTATCCGTTCCTGGATGAGGATATCTTTGATTTTACCGCCAAACTGCATCCACGCTGGAAACTGCGCGGATTCCAAGACAAGTACCTGCTCCGTTTGCTGGCGGAGCGCTGGATTCCGAAATCGATCGCTCGACGCGGCAAAGTTATCTTTCGCGCACCACTCGACAGTTTTCACAAGGATCCGGAACCGCCGTACGTCGCGCAACTTGTTAGCGAAGATTCGCTGCGTCGCACCGGTTACTTTGACTTCCAGGAGGTCGCGCGCTGGCGGAAAGGGTTTCGGGAACTGCGGGCCGGATCGCTTCCTCGGCTCTCTGTGGAATTGGGACTCGCCGCAGTCGTGGCAACTCAACTTTGGCATCATCAATTCATGGGCGGCGGTCTGGCCGACATGCCCGTGTGGTCTAGCTCCGCCCGGCCAGTGGCTGCCGATACGGCGCTTTCGGTTTAGCCAGACCGATCGAGCGATTCCCGCGCGATCACAGCTTTTGCAGCAGCTGCCGTCCGACCTCTCTCATCTCCGGGTCATCTTTCTCTTTGTCAGGCATGCTCAGTCCCTTTTCGATGTATTTGCGCGCATCCTGTTTCCGTCCCATCTGGACGTAGATGTGGCCCAGTTCGATATAGTGGATGAGTCGGTTGGGATTAATTTCGATCGC
>DASXPA010000026.1:0-17213 GCA_036493915.1 Chthoniobacterales bacterium
GAGAATGCCGCCGAGTGCCTCTGGAATCATGATTGCCGCAAAAAGGAGACCTAGAACTTTATCAGAAGTTCCGAGCGCGCGCCATAGGCCGTGCCCAGATCCTCGGGAAAGCCGATGAAGGTGTCGAAGATGAGCACGAGATGCTGACTCAATTTCATTTGATAGCGTGCCGCCGCCGCGAATGAATCTGGCTGGTTGAAGAACCGTGGATTATCCCGAGTCGAGACCCGGCCGCCGAGTTCGAAAACGAGTTGGCGATCTTTGCTGCCGAGGAATCGTTGATAGCCGAGGGCCAACCCGACTGCGTCGTTGGCGCGGTTTCCCAAAGGCGCGCCGTACGAACCAAGACCTTGTGCGGCGAAGAGAATACCGGTCTGGCCCAAGGGACCGCCGCGATCGCCACCGCGTGCCGCAGAGGAGTAGTTTGCGATGCCCCAGAAGCCGTCGAGATAAACAAAGTCTTCACTATCGGGCAGCTTCGTGGAGAACTGTTGGAAAAGGAGTACGCCGGTGCTGACGGCCGGCGTATCTCGATCGAGCGCGAAGGAAGCGTTGACTCGCGTGGTGGAATTGAGGAGGCCAATCCGTTGCGTATCGCCAATGCCGATGTAAGCGCCATCCCCGCCCGTATAACCATCGGCTGTCACGAACGCCAGATCGAGGTCGATGGTAGCGTTCGCGTAGTCGGCGCTGCTGAAAAGACCAAATAATTTGGCGCTGCTGTCGCGGAGGTTGTCGTTTCGATTCAGCTCATTCCAACCGAAGACCGCGGTCGTGCGCAGAGCGGAAGCACCCAAGGCAAAAAGGGAAGTTCTCGTCACACCGATGGCATCGATCACATCCTCGTCGACCATAATGCCGCCCTCGAAACTGAGCGGCTGCCGGCCGATGGCAAACTGGTAATCGATGCTCTTGGTATCGTTAGGGTCGAGCTTCGGGAAAAGCTCACCGAAGTCGCCTTGGAAAAAAAGCGTGGTGACATAGGCGTTGAGGGCGTTCTGCGGGCCATCTTGTGGTTGGAAACGGTAACCGCTATAAGCCAGTCCATTGCGGTCGAGCGGGCGAAAACCGATCAGGATTCGCTCGGTCGGTGTGAGGTAAAGATTGCCGTAGAGATCGAGGCGATTCGCCCATTCCGTGATTTGATGAGTGCCATCGTCAAAAGTTTGCAACGCCATCCGTGCCGTGCCGAAGACGATAAAGTCGGGCTGCCAAACGGCGCCCGTCGGAAGAACGTAACCGGGCGCGATCGGTCCCGAGCCGAGAAAAGGGCTAAGGCCGATCTCGACGATCGGCTTTGGCCGCTCGGGAAAGCCTTTGAGTTGCAGCGGCGCCGGTTGATCGCTCAAGGCACTGCCATGTCCGCCTTCAGAATTCCTGAACAAGTCCGAAAGTCGAAAGCTCTTCTCTGTCGTCGTCGTGGTATGGCTGACCATCCCGTGCTCGTTTCGGGTCACCGACGTCGTCGTGCTCGCGGTGGATGGCGCAGCATCCCGAGGGACATTGTCGAGGCTGGTGCCGCAGTTGCTGCAGAAGTGAAAGTTCGCCGGCATGACCTGGCCACAGGTAGGGCAATGGACGGTTTCGCCCATCGGCTCCGCCGCAAAGAGATTTACCAGACTCGTTAGGCCGAGAAGAAGCGCACAGGCGGCTGTGAGGATGATACGCATGGCTGTCGGATTATTCTGCGGAAGCGACTTTCGCAGCCGGCACTTCCAAAGACTTTGCCCCTTTTGATTCCGGTTGGAACGGTTTGATCGGTGGCGCCAGGATTTGGCGATTTGTAGGCGTGAGATTGACCTCCATCGGTCGCGGAGGCAGGACGATGGTCTTGTCCCAAAGCGTTTGGCATCGTTCAACAAGGTTTACGGCGATGCTCTTGGGCGACATGTTGTAATCAAAGCCGGTGGCGGCAATGGTCCGCAGGAGGTTTACCGGGACCATTTGGGTGATGAATTTCAGATTCACTTTGTAGGGTCCTTCTCCCGTGAGCTGTTTTCCGGAGACGACGTACTTGGCCCAACGGAAGCCGCCCGGAAGAAGGTCAATGTCATGCTTGCGGGCGCCCGCGGGGCGGCCCACCAGGAAATCGGCGTTTGTCGCCGGCCGCACGTAAGGCAGCGGATCGATGCTTTGGTTCACCGGGATGACCTCCACAGTTTCGCCGCCGCGCAGGAGAGTGACGATGGATTTGCCCTGTAGGGTGAAGAGATATTTGTCGAAGGGCAGCTGGCGATTGTGCACGTAGGCCGATTCCGAATAGCGGACGTCGCCATTCGGATCGCGGTCGCCGGAGAGGAAGACCACTCGGCCATGCCGATCGGTTACCTTGACTTGGAGGAAGTAAGCGCGATCCAAGTCGAAGCCGGTCGGCACGCCATGCCCATCGGTTCCGGCTGCGACTTTGACTCGGAACTTGATGCCGCGGGCGTCGTTTTGTTCGAGCACAAACTCGTGGAGCTGGATACCGCGGCGCAGGATTTGATAACGCTGCACGTTGATCTCTTCCAGTTTCGCGAATTGTTCATTGAGTATGGCGCGGGCATCGTAGCGGTCATCGATCGATTGCCAGCGCGCAGGAAATTTGTAATCAGCGGGCGCTTTCTTTTCAAAGGCGTCGGTTCCCCAGCCGGATTTGTAATCGAATTGGAGCCACTCGCGCATCGTCGCGGTTTGCTGTGCTTTGACGTTGAAGGGAAAAAGCCCCGGGTGAATCACCGAAAAATCCGGTCCAGCGAAACGGTGATCGGTCAACTTGCGCGGGGGCGTCGGCTGGTCCCCAACCATCGCGGCGGGACCGAATGCATAGCCCGATTTGATCCCTGGAATTTTGCCCATGTGACAATCCTGGCAGGTGTCGCCGCGTTTATTTGCCGGGGAGTTTTTGAATTGCGTAAACGCTTCTTCCAGCCGGAAGCCGTTGAGAAGATTGACGTCGTGGCAGTCTCCGCAGAACCCCGATTTTTCGAGCGGATCGAACTTGATCACTTTGGTGTGAATGGCGCGGCCGACTTCACCGCGTTTCGTCACCACCTGGAATTTATCCGGCTGGCTCAGCACCTTCTTCAGGTTTGCGTTGCCGCGCGGCCCGTAGACCGGATCAAAAATATCGCCCTCCTGAATCGCGATCCGACCGCTCACTTTGCCATAGTTGTTCTTCACCCGGTGACAAGAAATACAGGTGATTCCCTCCCGGGCAGTGGAACTGCGATCCATGTTGCTGACCAAAACCGGCTCCTTGAGAAACATCCCGACTTGGGTGTGACAACGAATGCAAAAATCCCCATTCGTTCCGGCAGTCATCCTGTCCACGGTGGCTTGGAAGGCATTAAAAACAGGACTCAGTTGCGCGTAGGCATGTTGCGAGACTGACCACTGCCGGAACTGCGTCGGATGGCAGGTCGCGCAGGTGGAGGCAGAGGGGAATTTGTTTTCCACCAGCAACTGCGCATGTGCGGCGGCGGCGTTGGCTTCGGCTCCGGCAGCGGCCGGCTTGGGCGGTGGCGGCTGGACGTTGCCCGGTAGAAGAAGTTGGTCCGGCATCGGTTCGTTAGTCGTAGGCGCCGCGCCATTGGAGGGCAGGAGCAGATCGTCGCCGGAAGAAGCTGGCGCTGTCGATTTCGTCGTCCCTGGAGCCGAGGGCGCGAGCAGATCGTCGTTAGGATTGGCCGTCGTCGCACCCGCAGCGGCCGGCGCGGGCGGACTCGGAAGAAGAAGATCGTCCGCACCTTTTCCTGCCGGTGTCGGCACGGGAGTCGCTGTAGTGGGTGCGGGCTTGGCGAGAGCCGGGGTCGTATCCTGCGCCCACAGGAGACGCGGGCTTGCCAGCGCGATGCAAACGATTGTCAGCCTAACGATTAGGAAATGTGGCTTCCACATAAAGCGCAGATTGTTTTTTTTCATGATAAGGCGTCAATTCAAAAGTTAAGATTTCCGTCAGAAAAATGCTTGCCGCTGAAGCGTGCGGCCGTTAAAAAAAATCAGCACGATCAATACCCGAAGGAAAACCGGATTTCTATTATGAAGAATTTACGCCAGCCAGTTGCCGCATTTGCCTTGCTCGTGGGACTCGGAAGTCCACTTGCCTATTCCGGGCAGGTTCACGAAATCGATCCGGCGAAAGTGGTCGGCTCACAAAAATGTGGCGAGTGCCACAAGTACGAATTGGAAGCGTGGAAAAAAACACCGCACTTCGCCACCTTCGATTCGATGCATCGCAGCCCGGCGGGGCAAAAGATTGCCGGCGCGCTCGGCATCCGGCGCATCAAAGGCGAGAGTCTTTGCCTGACCTGTCACTACACGGTGCAAGCCAAAGGCGGCAGTACGGAACCGATCTCGGGCGTCTCCTGCGAATCCTGCCACGGCGCGGCGGCGGATTGGTTGAACATTCACAACGACAAGAAGCTTTCCAAAGAAGAGCGTCGCACGAAGTCGGCCGCCGCCGGCATGATTCGTCCCGAAGATCTCTATGCGGTCGCCGCCAACTGCTATCAATGCCACCTCGTGCCTAACGAGAAACTGGTGAACACCGGCGGCCACCCTGCGGGCAGCGCCGGTTTCGAATTGGTCTCCTGGTCGCAGGGGATGGTGCGTCACAACTTTCTCACCCCCGACGGCGCCGAAGGCAAAGTGAACAAGACCGACGACCAAAACAAACAGCGCATGATGTTCGCCACCGGCGCGATCCTCGATCTCGAGTACAGCCTCCGCGGCGTCGCCAGCGCGACCGAGAAATCGACCTACGGCATCACCATGGCGCAGCGCGCCGCGGCCCTGCGCACAAAACTGGCCGCGATCCAGAAAGCAGCGCCGACCGACGAGATGGCGCAGATCATCACCATCGCCGATGCCGCTGCCTTGAAGCTGAATAACAAGGCGCCGCTCGACGAAGCCGCCGACAAAGTGGCCGCTCTGGGCCAAAAGTTTTCTTCCACCGAAACCGGCGACAAGCTCGCGGGCCTCGACCCGATGATCCCGAAGCCGGAGCAATATCGCGGCAAACCGTACCAGCCCTAACGCCTAACGAACCGGATGGCAGCGACCGATCGTGTTGTAGCCGGGGGCGCTGACCCCGGCCGCGCTGAACCCGGCAAAGGCGGGAATCATCCACCTTTTGCCGCCGTGCTTGGCGCGACCGGGAACACCGCACCCGGCTACAACTGCCAATGGCCGATCTCCTGACGCGCATCTCTCGCCCGCAACGCTGGGACGTTCCGTTCGACCCCGCGATGACGGAGACCGAGATCGATCGGCTCCTCACCATCGCGCCCCTTTCGACGTTCGATCCCGAGCGTTTTCCGCCGACGATTCCGCTCCGCGGAATTTTGCTCAACGACGCTCGCATCCGCCGTTTCGAAACAGGCGACATCATCGTTAGGGAAGGGGATTACGGCAGCTCTGCTTTCCTCATTCTCCGTGGCAGCGTGCGCGTCATGCTCGACTCCCTGCCATCGGAGCAGCTCGGTCGCCGGCCGCCCCAGAAGAAAGGATTTTTAGAGTCGCTCGCCCAACTCTGGTCGGAGCCCGATTACCCCGAGGTGCGCGATTATTCCGGCGGCAAAGTGATGAGCAGCACCGACGCCGGCACGGTTCGCTCGCGGCAGGCAACCGGTGACGAGGTCCGCGTCTTTCTGCAGGACGTTCCCGGGGTTCTGGAAAAGAACCGCACCGCGCAGCTCGACGCGGGCGAGCTCTTCGGCGAGATCGCCGCGCTCGCGCGCAGTCCGCGCACCGCCACCGTGATCGCGGAAGGTGCCGCCGAACTGCTCGAGCTGCGCTGGCAAGGCCTGCGCGACATCCGCAAATACGCCCCGGAATGGAAGCAGCACATTGATAAACTTTATCGCGAACGCAGCCTCGCCGCGCACCTCTGCGAAACGCCGCTGCTGAAAAATCTTTCCGACGAAGATCTGCGCAACGTGGCCGATCACACGGAGTTCGAGAGCTACGGCGATTTCGATTGGAACACTTCCTATCGCACGGTGAGGGAAGCCTCCGCTCAGGAGCGTCTCGCGAAGGAGCCGCTGATCGCGCGGGAGGGTGATTACCCTAACGGATTAATTCTTATCCGCAGCGGCTTCGCGCGTCTCAGCCGCAAATACAATCACGGCGAACGCACCATCAGTTACCTCGGAAAAGGGGACGTCTTCGGGCTTCCTTCGCTTCTTTGCGGCGCGCAATTTGACGACTGCGTCGGTCTCCAATTCTCCCTGCGCGCTATCGGTTACGTCGACATTCTCGTAATCCCGACGCCGGTTTTCGACGAGTTCATCGCGCCGCGTTTCAGCGAAGCGGAAGTGGTCGAGGTGCGGGAAAAAGCTGTGCGCGAGAGCCAGATCACGGTCGGTCAGGAAGCTGAATCGACCTTCGGCCCGGAAATGATCGAGTTCCTCGTCGAGCAACGTTACATCAACGGCACCGCCACGATGTTGATCGATCTCGATCGCTGCACGCGCTGTGACGATTGCGTCCGCGCCTGCGCCGCGAGTCACGATAACAATCCGAAATTTCTTCGCCACGGCCGCGTCCAGAACGGGATCATGGTCGCGAATGCCTGCATGCATTGCGTCGATCCGGTCTGCATGATCGGCTGCCCGACCGGCGCGATTCATCGCGAGTCGATCGAAGGCCAGGTCGTGATTAACGATCGTACCTGCGTCGGCTGTGCGACCTGTGCGAATAGTTGTCCATACGATAACATTCAGATGGTGGAGATTCGTGATCGCGGCGGCCGCTTCATCGTCGATGAAGCGACGCAGACGCCGATCCTGAAGGCGACGAAATGCGATCTTTGCGTTGATCAGCTCGGCGGCCCGGCCTGCGTCCGCGCCTGCCCGCACGATGCGATGTATCGGGCCGACATGCAGGATGTCGACAAACTCGCGAGGTGGCTCAATCGGTGAGTCCGCTTATCGTTAGGCGGATTTGCCTGTCGATCGGGATGGTCATCCTCGTGGCGGGGATGTTCTTCCTCTGGCTGGTCTGGCGCGCCGCGCTCCGGCCGGATACGATCTTCACCGGACTGTTGCTCCTTGGCCTGGTTCTCTTCCTGACGCTTTTCAACGCGCGCAAAAAGCTGCCGTTTCTCCCGCTCGTGAAGGCGTCCACCTGGTTGCAGATTCACATTTACGCGGGCTGGTTTTGCCTTTTCGTTTTTCTCATTCACGTCCGGTTTCGGATTCCGAGCGGCGCCTTCGAGATCACGCTCGCGCTTGTCTTTTGCATCGTCATCCTGAGTGGGTTCTTCGGGCTTTTCATCAGCCGCGACCTGCCGCCGCGGATGGCGCGCTCCGGCGAACCGCTCCTCTACGAGCGCATCCCGGCCTTTCGTCTCCGAATTCAACGCGAGGTCGAAGATCTCGTTAGGCAAGCGGAACGCGAGACGGAGTCGTCAACGTTAGGCAACTTTTACGTGCAATATCTGCGCGAGTTTTTCATTCATCGTCCGAGCGCTTTTTCCGCCCTGCAGCGCGGCGAGCGCAAGTGGCACGCCCTCCTCGCGGAGACGAATGCGCTCGAACGCTATTTGAATGAGCGCGAGAAAGCGATCGCCGCCGAAGTGCGCGATTGGATTGAAACCAAGCACAACCTCGATTTCCAATACGCGTCGCAGCGGCTCCTCAAGTTCTGGCTCTTCGTCCACATCCCTTTTACTTACAGCTTGATTTTGCTCGGCTTCGCTCATGGCATCGTGGCGACGCTTTACGCGGGGAGATGGTGAATGCAGCGTCCGCTTGATCCACTGCGATTTAAACAAAATCGCTACGAACGGCCTAACCAGGATTGGGTTTGCGGTCACGCCGCGGAAGGGAACGGTTGTCCGCTTGGACCAGACGCGCGTGGCAATTGCCGTCATACCGGCGAATGCGTGCCGGCAAAAAAGGGCGATCGCTGGACCTGCATGCGGAGCGACGCGAACGGCGGCAAGTGCAGCGAAGGTCCCTTGCCTGACGGGGCGTGTACCCATCCAATCCCGCCCTGCCAGCCGCTCCCGTCGATTCGTCGCTCGCGGGGCAGTCTCGTCTGGCTGTTTATTGCGGTCACGGCCGGCGCGCTCCTCATTTTACTCGGCGCCAGCAGCCTCCGCCAGCGCTGGACTGATCCCGGCGACCTAACGAACGATCACGCGACGTCCGCGGCGAAGTGCAGCGACTGTCACGCGGTCGATGGCGCCGGCGGCGTCACGCTCGCTTCCTTCATTACTCCGGAAAAAAGCCGGCTTGCGGACAGCCAGCTTTGCTTGAAATGCCACCACGATCTCGGCGATCATCCGCTCGAACCGCACAGCGTTGCGCCGACGCGACTCATCGCTCTGCAGAAGGACATCGAATCGGCGCCAGGAAAGCGGCGCTCTTCGGAGTCACTTCTCCTCCAGGCCAGTCACAGCATCAATCCGATCCGCGCCGACACCGGTCAGCTCGCCTGCATGACCTGCCACCAGGAGCACCACGGCCGAACCTTCAATCTTAAAGTGCTCTCCAATGCTCAATGCCAGAGCTGCCACTCGCTCCAGTTCGCCAGCTTTAAAACGGGTCACCCCGATTTCACGAACTATCCCTACCGCGGGCGCACGCCGATCTTTTTCGATCACGCCAGCCATCTGCGGGATCATTTCCCAGCCATGAAAGCGAAGGCCCCCGGCAGTTGCCAGGATTGCCATGTGCCGGATCCGGCGGGGCGTTTCATGAAAGTAAAAAGCTTCAGCCAGACCTGCGCCGCCTGCCATGAACCGCAGATCGAAGGCGAGGGCATGACGACGAAAGGCGTCGCCTTCTTTACCGTTCCCGGACTCGACGCCGAGACACTCGCGAGCAAGGCGATCAGCGTCGGCGAATGGCCGAAATTCGCCGACGGCAAGATCACGCCGTTCATGGAACTGCTCCTCCGCCGACAGCCGGCGATGCGCGATGTGCTCGACAAGTTGCACAGCGTCGATCTGCTCGACCTGACGAAAGCGACCCCCGAGCAGATCGTGGCGGCGGAGAAATTTGCCTGGGGCGTGAAGGAGTTGCTCTTCCACCTCGTCGTTAACGGGCAGGCCTATTTGCGCACCGATCTCAAGGGTGAAATCGCACCGGCCGGGATCGAGATTTCGCGTTCCACATTTCTCGCCGCGCAAAAGGATTGGATGCCGCACCTGCTCGAGGAGGTGCCGAACCATGAAAACGGAATCAAGCCGCCGCTGCCGGAACGCCTCAAACCCAAGCCCACGCCCACACCCGCTTCGCCTGACGAAAAGCCAGCAAGCGGCGCCGACCAATCCCTGCTCGGTGGCGAGGATCTCACCGCAACGCCGACACCCTCGGCGTCGCCTGCGTCGGGCTCGGAAGGGGATTTGTTAGGCGGCGGCAATGGAGATCTCACAGCACCGACGCCTACGCCTTCCCCCGCCGCTGGCGGGAATGAAGGCCTGACGAGTGGCGGCGATCTCCTCTCCGGCGGTGGAGCGACCAACGCTGCGCCTTCCGCGACGCCCGCTGCGACTCCTGCAGTGGAGCCCAAGCCTGCGGAAGAATGGGTCGCAGCCGGCGGTTGGTACCGGCCTCAGGACAGTTTTACGATTTATTATCGCCCGGCCGACCATGCGGATCCGTTTCTCGTCGCCTGGCTGAACACGGCCGCAAAATCCGCCAGTCCTTCGGCGCCGCCCAGCGTGCAGAGCGTTTTTCGCCAGATCGCCGATCCGCAATCCGCTGGCGTTTGCATGAAATGCCACACCGTCGATTCTAGTGGCCATACGGTCGCGGTGCAATGGTTGCCTAACGAATCGCTTCCGCACAAGAAAGGCTTTACCACCTTCCGGCACACGACCCACCTCAGTCTCTTCGGAAACACCGCCTGCGAAACCTGTCATTCGCTCAATCCGAAAGCGGAATACGCGAAATACTTTTCCGGTCCGGAGGAAGCGGTCGCCGAGGGCGAACCGAGTCATTTCCAAAGCAATTTCGCGCCGCTGTCGAAGACCCTTTGCGTTCAATGTCATCAACCGAAAGTCGCCGGCGATTCCTGTTTGCTTTGCCATCGCTATCATGCGGGCGCTCCGGGAGGCGAGATCGCTGAGCGCAACTCGTTGCGGCCATTGTTAGGCAAAAAATAGCTTCGCCCGACTGCGAGGTTTTGCTAATACCGGACTGGTTCGTCGGCCGGTTTTTCGCTGAGGAACCGAAAGTAAAGCTTCCCAAAAAAGCGCCGAGCGTGCTATAACTGCAATAACGTCTGTAATGAATGCACTTTCTTCTTTCCGCCGTTCATTTGCTCTCCTCCTTCTCCTCGCCCTCAGTTTGGGTGCTTGTCGGCGACAGGTCACCCTCGTCCCGGCAGACAACGATCTCGTGGTCTTGAACGGTTGCGTCATTTCCGCCTGCAACTATCTCGCGGTCGTGAAGACGCAGCACAGCCTCGACCGCAATTTTTGGGCGAGGATTTTGCTCGTCCGTTACAAGAATCATCCCGCTGGTCACGCCTACTGCGTCTGGGAAACCGACGGCACAATCTACGGCTACGATCGCAACGCCGGGTCCTTCCCGATTCCGATTTACACGCGTGAGCCGGAGGCGATCGCGTCGATTCTGGCAGAGGGTCTGTCGAAGGTGCTGAAGGAGCGATTGCTCGTGGCTCAGGCGGAATTTGTCGAGCCGACGAAAAGCAAGCTTTATACGTTTTAGCGCGAACTGCTCTTCCCTGTTCTTGGAGAAAAAAGCGCGACCATTGCTGGTCGCGCCGCGGAGGCTCAGGAATGGATTAATGCAGTATTGGATTCCTAGCCCGCACTTTCTTTTCAGCAGCGCCCGTGCCAAGCCGTTGGCGGGATGTGATTGGTTAGGGTTAACAAGTGACGCGATTATCCGAGCAAGTGCGATCGGGCTGTGATTCTGCTGCTGCACGAACAGAGTACGATTTTCCTCGGCACGGAAATCGGTTGCCGCTTGCCGTGGTTTTGCTTGATTAACCGCGGCAAAAGTTCCTTCATGGTCCGATGAAGCTGATCTCGCTCGCGCTTGTCTCGGTTCTTCTTTTCTGCGCGCCTCTGCAGGCCAGCGCGCTTAAACCTCCGAGCCATGCCAAGATCACCAGAAATGAAGCCGAGCACATCGCGTTAAAGAAATTTCCGGGTGCGCACGTAACCTCCGCGAAGCTCGAAAAGATGCAGGGGAAGCTTGTGTGGACGGTCGAGATCGCGAGAGAAAAAACCGAATCGCCGATTCGCGTCGAAGTCGACGCCATGACCGGCCGCATTTCGTCAGCCGGCGATAAAAAGCCATAACGATCCGCCGATTGGTTAGGGCCTAACGACTTCGATCTTGTAGCGTGCGCTGTTCCTCAGCGCAGCCTATTTGCTGATAGGCAGTGATGCTATGGGCTGATCGCAAAGTCGGTCCGCTCGTTTCCGGCCCAACGAAGTCCGCCCTCTCAAATCCGCCTCCTACTTCCCCCAGATCCGCTGCAGATAATCGACGCGGCCCGAACCCACATGGTAGGCTTCAAACGCCTCAGGATTCTTCAGATAATATTTTTGGTGATACTCCTCGGCGGGATAAAACGGTTGGCGCGGCAGAATCTCGGTCACGATCGGTTTGTCGAAGCGGCCCGATTTGGCGAGCTTCTCCTTCGACGCTTCGGCTTCCTTTTTCTCCTCGCCGTTGCCGTAATAAATCGCCGCCTGATAGGAAAGGCCGATGTCGTGAAACTGCCCATCGGCCTGTGTTGGGTTGATGTTGTGCCAGAAAATATCGAGCAACTGATCGTAGGAGATTTGCGTCGGATCGTAGGTCACTTCGATCGACTCGCGGTGCTGCGTTTTGTGTGCGGAGACGAGATTGTAATTCGCCGTCTCCTTCTTCCCGCCGGTGTAGCCGACGACCGTTTTCGTGACGCCTTTGGTATGGTCGAACGGCGGCTGCATGCACCAGAAACAACCGCCGGCGAAAATCGCTGTCCGGCTTTCTGCTTGTACGGTGATCGCGCCCATGGTGAAGACAAGGCCGAGGGTGAGATTCGCGAAAATTTTGTGCATCATGGCGAGCTAAGAGTCGATGAAGGATGCGATTATTCCAGACCTTGAGCTGATCCCGGAAAACTACTTCGCGCCGCTCAATCTTGCGCAAGTCTTCCCGCGCGCCGCCCCGCTCGAAGTCGATCTCGGCTGCGGTGACGGCACTTTTCTCGTCGCGCTGGCGGCGAAATTTCCCGACCGCAACTTCCTCGGGCTCGAACGCTTACTCGGTCGGGTGCGGAGCGCCTGCGGAAAAGCCGCGCGGGCAAAGTTGCCTAACGTTCGCCTATTGCGGATCGAATCCTCCTATGCCGTTGAATGTCTGTTTCCGCCCGCTTCGGTCGCGGTTGGTCACCTGTTGTTTCCCGATCCCTGGCCGAAAAAACGGCATCACCGCCGTCGCATCATCACGGCCGAGTTCGTTGCCGCGATGCATCGGATCCTCGCGCCGCAAGGACGCTTTCGAATTGCGACCGATCAAAAGGATTACTTCGAAGCGATCCGCGCGCTCATTTCGCCGGCAGCTTTTCGCGAGGGAAGGGGCAGCGCCGATTTTCCCCTAACGACTTTCGAAAAGCATTTTGTTAGGCAGGGAGCTCCGATCTATCGGCTCGAACTGGTGAAAGTTTCGTGAGTGAGAAATGCTGTCGCCCGCCAACGATCGCGAAAGAAATCCAGGCGCACCGCGCCGGTTTCGTCCTCGCGGAAGAGCTTGATCCCGCGAGCGCGGATCATCGCGGCCCATTCGTCCGAGACGCGTTCGCGGGTCGGAAAATCGACGGAGCTCGCGATGACAAGTTGCGGCTGAACCGCAGCGAGAAAAGCTTCAGAGCCGGATTCGCCGGAATAGTGCCGGCCTTTGATCAAGACGTCGCTTCGCAGTTCGTTAGGCTGACGCAGCAACGCGGCTTCCGTTTTCGCGCCGCTGTCGGAAACAAGCAGGACGCGAAAGTTGCCGTCGATCTCGAGTTGAACGACGAGCGCTTCGTCATCGGCGGCTTTCGCTTTGAAGTTTGGCGGCGGAAAGAGAACACGAGCGACGATCTGCGGCGCGATAGAAATTGAACTCCCACCAGCAAGCAGTTCCCGATGCGGCAGCCTAACGATAAGGGAATGATGCACCCGCGAGCGATCGGGTGCGGCGTTGTCGAGGACGCGACGCGGCTTAAATTCCTCGAGCAACCCTGCCGCCCCGCCGAGGTGGAGCGAGTCGCCGTGACTTAGGAGCAAACCGTTAAGACGATCGATCCCGCGGGAGTGCAAATAGTCGCGGAAGAAGCGTTCGTAATCGCGCAGACTTCCCGTGTCCAAAAGCCAGTCCGCACCATCCGCACGCAAGTGCACGGCCGCGCCGGCGCCGGCATCGAGCACGGTAATTTCCGCACGCGCGCCGCTCGGCCAATGCGGCCGCTCGACGTAAAGATGGCCGCCAGGCAGCTGCGACATCATCTGCACGAGTGCGAGGACGATGTGCGACAAGCTCCAGTTCGCGTTGTTGAAAAGGACGGAGAGCGTCCCCGAAAATGGCGCCGCGAGGAGCGACATCATCGCGACGGCGAGAATGCAAAACGCGATTGGCACGACCACGAGATTTGCGAGCAGCGAGATCGGCGTGATCAGATAGAAATACCAAACGATAAGAAGCAGCGATCCGATCCAGGCCGCCGCGGAAACCGAAACACCGCGCGCCACCCACGAACAGCAACTTTCACCAAAACGGCGGCTTCGACTCACCAGACTGCGCGGCAGAAACGGATCGGTCGCGCTCAATCGCAGAAGCGGTTCAAGAATTTTGTTCTGACAAACAAGGATTGCCGCGACGACCGCGAAGGAGAGTTGGAAACCGGCCGCGAAAAGCTGGTTCGGATCCCAGGCGAGAATGAGGACCGCGGCGGCCGCGAGGCTGTTCAGCGCGAGCACGCGGCGCTCGAAGAAAATTCCGCCTAACAAGACCGCGGCCATCGTCGCGGCGCGCAGGCTGGAGACGTGCAAACCGGTGATCGCGGAATAAAAAAAGAGAAATGGAATAATGATCGCGGCGGCGGTCTTGCGAGGAAGACGCGCGAGCCGGCCGAGAATCCAAAGTAGCTGGGCGATGATCCCGACGTGCAGGCCGGCAACGGCGAAAAGATGGAGCGTGCCGGTTTGCTGGAAGGGCTGCTCGATGTCGCTCGGCGTTTCATGGCGCAGGCCGAGCGCCATCCCGTCGATCAGCCCGCAAACATCGGGCGAATTCTCGAGTCCATGCGTCAAGGTTGCTTGCAGCCACTCCCGCGATCGCGCCGCGAGCCGAAGAACCAGATTGCCGCCGCTGCTTTTGAGAATCGTCCCGTCCTCGGCATAACGAGCAAAGATGGAGTCATAAATATCTTGTCGGGCGAGATAGGTGCGCATATCGAAAGCGCCGGGATTTCGGGTCGGCGGGATTGTTTCTGCCATTCCCGTGAGGCGAATTTCGTCGCCCAACTCCGGCGCGCATTTCCAACGGACGCGAACCGTGGCGTGAGACAGTTGCTCGCTGCCGCCGATCTCGATCGCGTTGAGGCGCAGAAGAAAGCTGACAAAGTTCCCGGTGCCGGCTTTGGGTTCAGTCAGCACCTCGCCAGTCACCGTCACCTGCCGGGGGCGCTCGCCTAATTTTTTCGCCAAGCGTCGCCCCGGCGCCGTCTCTTGCTGCGTTACATGCAAGACGAAAAAAGCGGCGGCGACGAGAAAGAGCGTCAGCTGAGTCCGCGGTCGCCAGAGACTAACGAGAGCGAGGATTCCCAAAACCACGAACGAAATGCCCCCGAGGGCAGGCGCCATCCACTCCGCTGCGAGAATGCCGACGGTCGCGGTCAGAGCGATGGCGACGAACGGTTGGCGCGGCTTTCCGGGAGGATTCATGGGGGTGGGGAAAGTCGTTAGGCGGGAATCCCGGCGTCGCAAATCAATTGCTTCACCCGGCTTAGTTTATATGCTTGGCCGACCGTGCCGACTCCTTTTTCGCGTAAGAGGCGCACCAGCGTCACGCGGGCGAGCTCCAAGAACGGAGCGACAAAACAGTCGGCGACGCGCGTCAGCCTGAGGCCCGGAAGCGACTGGCATAAGCGCAACTTCCTTACCGAAGTCCTCATCCCGTCGCTTTTCACGAAACGCTCCGGCACCCGTGAGGATCCGCTTTTTCCAAAGGTGCGTCCGGGCGAGATCTGTATCACCTGGATTGGGCACGCTTCGTTTCTCCTCCAGATGCAAGGGATGAATATCCTTATCGATCCGAACTGGTCGATGTGGCTGAAAGTGATCAAGCGGCTGAAGCGGCCGGGACTGCACATCGACAGTTTGCCCGCGATTGATTTCGTCCTCGTGACGCACGCGCACTTCGATCATCTCGATCGGCGCAGCTTACGGCGTGTTGCCGAGGGACAGCCGATCGTGGTCCCGACCGGCGTGGGAAATCTGGTGCACGACCTCGGGTTTCACACCGTCCATGAGCTCGCCGAATGGGAGCAGGTGCAGCTCGGGCCGATGCGCATCTCGCTCACCCCCTGCGCGCATTGGGGCGCGCGGATGTTGCACGATAGCCACCGCGGTTTCGGGGGATTTGTTATCGAAACAAACGAGCGTTCGATCTTCCACTGCGGCGACAGCGCTTACTTTTCCGGCTTCGAAGAAATCGGAAAACGCTTCCCGATCGAGATTGCACTTCTGCCCATCGGCGCCTACGACGCGCCGAGCCGGCGCGAAGTGCATATGAACCCGGAGGAAGCGGTGCGGGCCTTTCTCGAGCTCGGGGCGCAGAAACTCGTGCCGATGCATTACGGGACTTTCCGCCTCGGCTACGAACCGATGGACGAGCCGCCGGAGCGTTTGCTCTCGAGCGCGCGAAGTCACGGCGTCGAGGACAAGGTGCTCGTGATGACTGAGGGCCGGCCGGTTCTGCTTTGAGGGTTCTCTCGCGCCCTGATCTCAAGAAGAGCGTTGTCATTCTGAGCACAACGAAACGTCCAACGTGAGGCCGGGTTTTCAATCTCGCGAACTACCCTGCATTCGTGAGGTTCTTCTTAGGATGACACGGTTCGTGCGCTTATGACCTCCAATCGACGCGGGAACTTCCTCGGCGCCGCCTGTGCAGGGGCGCTCGTCCTCGCGTTTTGCGGGATTCTTCTTTGGCACAATCCCGCGGTTTTTTGGAACGACGATTATCAGATTTCCATTCTCCCCGTTTTCGCCGATGTCGCGCGGAGCTGGGGCGAAGGTCATCTACCGTTGCTCAGTCCTTACTCGTGGGTCTGCAGCAACGTCGCGGGGGAATTTCAATACGGCACCTTTTCGTTTTTCGTTAACGCAGCGGTCGTCCTGATCTGGAAATTTCCGCTCGGCTTCGCGCAGCAGGCCGCGGCGCTTTCCATGGCGCATCTTTTCATTCTTGCGGCCGGGGCATTTCTCCTCGCGCGAGATTATCGCCTAACGAACTCGCTGGCGACGATGGTCGCGCTCGTCGCCGCCTTGAACGGCTGGATCATCTGCTGGGGCGCGAGCGATTGGTTCGGCGCCCTCGCGGCTTTTGCCTGGCTGCCCTGGGCGTGGTGGGGCATGGCGCGCGCGCTCGATCCGACGCACTCGCAATGGCGTTTTCTTTGGCCGGCGCCGTTTGTCTATCTCGTCGTCACCGGCGGCTTTCCTTACACGGTCTTGATGCTGTCGCTCGTCGCCGCCTGGCTCGCCGCGAAGTCGTTAGGCCAAACGCGCCGCCTCGCGTTGCTCTGGCCGCTCGCGCTCGGTCTTGTTCTCGGTTTCGGGCTTTCCGCGCCGGCCTGGCTCGCGCTTTTCGATTATGTCCACGGTTCGGTTCGCGGGGGAGAGGCGACCCCGGGTTCTCATTGGCAATGGCTCGTCCCGCCCGCGGCCCTGCCGGGTTTTATCTGGCCGGCCTGGACCGTGGGCTGGTCCGATTTTTCCAGTCGCCTGCGGCCGCACACCGCGATCGAGTTGGCGTGCGGAACGATCCCGCCATTCGCGCTCGTCGCTGGCCTCGCCCTGCTCCGCGGTCGATTCGTTACGCGGGTGAAATGGGAGCTCGCTCTGCTTGCCCTCGTCCTCCTCATCACGATGCTGCCGAGCGCAAATGTCTTTCGCTGGAGTTTTCGCTGGCTCCCTTTGCTCCATCTCGTCCTCGCGCTCGTCGCCGCGGAAGCGCTCGTGGAATTTCGCCTAACGAATCCCTGGCGCTGGGTGCTGA
>DASXPA010000027.1:0-2343 GCA_036493915.1 Chthoniobacterales bacterium
CGAAGGCGTTGGCGCGGACAAGCTCGGCATCGCCATCGACGAGCGGGGCCGAATCAAAGTCGACGAAACGTTTCGCACCAACATCGAGGGCGTTTACGCGATCGGCGACGTCATCGCCGGTCCGATGCTAGCGCACAAAGCTGAAGAGGAAGGCATCGCCTGCGTTGAGCTAATCGCGGGCAAAGCCGGGCACGTGAACTACGATGTTATTCCCGGCATCATTTACACGAACCCGGAGCTGGCGGGCGTCGGGATCACGGAAGACCTCGCGAAAGAAAAAGGCCTCAAAGTTCGCGTGGGCAAGTTCCCTTTCCGCGCCAATGGCCGCGCTCTTGCCAATGCCGATGCCGAAGGCTGGGTCAAGTTCATCGCTGACGCCGAGACCGATCGCATCCTCGGTGCGTCGATCCTGAGCCACGCCGCTTCCGAATTGATCGCCGAGATCGTGGCGGTGATGGAATTCGGCGGAAGCAGCGAAGACCTCGGCCGCACCGTTCACGCGCATCCGACCTTGAGCGAAGCGGTCAAGGAGGCCGCGCTCGCAGTCGAGAAGCACGCCATCCACATCGGGAATCGGTAGCGCTCCTCTCATCGCAGCGGCTTCGTGGCCATCCTGGACTCACGAGAGCGCTACCCTCCGGAGGGAACTGCCGCGATCCAAGCTTCTGTCCAAACGGTCGCCTAACGAAACTCCGGGGAGGGCGGGCTGTCAGCCCGTCGGTTGGAGGTGTCACCTCCAACCATCTCCGAAGGGAATCGCTTTGAAGTAATCCGCAGGGGTCACGCGGGTCGAGCGCCTTGTCTTAGAAACGCTCCCACCATTCTACTAATTCCTCGCCTTCACTCACGACGGGATAACATCCCGTCCTCCCCGGAGGGGGAGTTTGTCTTCACATTGTCTGGAGTCGTTAAGCTAACGTCGCCAGCAAACGCTCCAGCAATGCGACCTGAGCCGGGTTGATTTTGCGGCGCGCGATTGCTCCCGAAAAAAATTCCGCGCGATCGACCTCGGGAAAGGTTTGCAGCCGACCGGAGCGCGGCGGCCATTCCATCTCAAAGGTGTTTGAGCGCAGAACAAAATCTGCGGGCAGCTCGCCTTCAATGGCCCAGGCGTGAACCACCTTCCCGCCCTTCTGCTGAATCCAGCCTAACGAGACTAAGTCTCCTTTCGGCTCAAACCCTAACTCCTCCGCAAACTCAATCCGCGCCCGCGTGAGCAGATCCTCTCCCTCTGCGGCTTCGCCTTTTGGGATCATCCAGCTTCCCTCGTCTTTGCGCGCAAAGAATGGGCCGCCCGGATGAACGAGGAGAAACTCCAGCCCGTCGGGCGCGCGCCGGAACATGAGCAGACCGGCGCTCGTGCGCGCGCGTTTGCCGGCCGAGGTCGCCACTTTTTCGGAACTGCTACGCGACTGTGACACCCCGCCAGAATGCGAGCCGGCCCTTGATGGCGGCCGCGGCTTCCAGCGGCTCCGGATAATACCAGGCCGCTGCCGCGTTCGTCGCGTCGTGGACAACGATATCGTAGTAGCTCGCTTCGCCCTTCCATGGGCAATGAGTGTGCTCATCGCTCGCGCGGAAGTATTCACGGTGAATCGAGTCGGCGGGGAAGTAGTGATTCCCTTCCACCACGACGGTGTCGTCGCTCTCTGCGAGAGTCGCGCCATGCCAGGTTGCTTTCATGATTTTCTTGCCTCCGTCCGCGCCAGACGACTCATCCTAGCATGCGCGTGCACGACCCGCGACCAGGTGGTGGCTCAGTTTCAGGAGATCTTCGTGGCGCAAGATTGCATCTTGCGTCGGCACGTTAAGAACTTGCCCACGAAAAAGGGGCAACTAGGCCACCACGCGACCATGGGATGGACGCGCATGCTAAAGTCGCTGCCTATGCGACGCACATTCCTCGCTCTTGTCTTTGTTCTCCTTGGCGCTCCTGCATCGCTCCTCGCGCAGGACGCCGCCATCCCCGCCGCGACCAAGACAAAGATCGACAAAGCCGTGCCCGATCTTCTCACCAAGAGCGGCGCACCGAGCGCCTCGATCGCCGTCGTCGTCGACGGCAAGCTCGCCTATGCACGGGCCTATGGCACCGCGCGACTCGATTCGAAACGCGAGGCTACCGCCGAGATGCGTTACAGCATCGGCTCGATCAGCAAACAATTTACCGCCGCCGCCATTCTTCTCCTCGAGCAGGAAGGCAAAATCTCGCTCGACGACAAGCTCGCGCATTGGTTCCCGGAGCTGACCCGCGCGGGCGACATCTCCGTCCGAGAGCTGCTTTCCATGACCTCCGGCTATCAGGATTATTGGCCTCAGGATTACGTCATGCCGATGATGCGAAAC
>DASXPA010000028.1:0-37377 GCA_036493915.1 Chthoniobacterales bacterium
ACAGCGAAGCAGTGCTCGCGCAGCTCCAGCCGCCTAACGACGTCGAGATCATCGGCATCGTCGTGAACGAGAAAGGCGCCGAGCGCGGAATCGCGACCGGCGCGGTGCGAACGCTGGGCTATCCCTGCTCCATCTCGCCGAGCTTTCTGCGGCGCAACCAGAATCAATCGCCGGAAGAGAGCCTAACGACGTTACGAAAGATCCACGAGCGCGCCCGCGAGAGCGATCTGGGGATGGTGGTTTACATCTCGATGGCGTTTGGCAATCCCTACGACGATCCCTGGAGCGAAGAACATCTCAGCAACGCGATCGCGAGGATCGCCGACTTCGGCATCCGCTCGATTTCCCTCGCCGACACCGTGGGCGTCGCCACGCCGGACTTGATCGGAAAAGTCGTGACAGTTGTTTTGCAGGATCGGCCCGGCCTGGATTTAGGAGTTCACCTGCACAGCACGCGCGAGGCAGCCGCCGACAAAATCCTCGCCGCCTACGACGCCGGCTGCCGCCGCTTCGACTCCGCCCTCGGCGGCCTCGGCGGTTGCCCCTTTGCCCAGGACCAACTGATCGGAAACATCCCCACCGAAGAAGTGCTACGCTCGTTAGGCCAGCGCGGCGCAGAGTTGCCGCTCGCAGTGGAAAGCGCAGCCTCATTGAACGAAGACATTAGCCGGAGTTACGCATAGCTGGACAAGGGTGCCTTTGTAAGAATACCGGTTGTGGACGGTGGAAATACCGGCTAGATTGGAGGCATGTCAGCAAGCTCCTCAGCCCACACTAGAGCAATGCCCGCACGCGTGGCCGCAATGGCTGCCCTTTCGCCGCTCGAACAGATCGAGACGATTCGCAAAGGCATTGCCGCGCAGGTCTTCGATCAGATCGCTGTTGCCCTCGGGGTCGGCAAGGAAACACTGGCGCGCAAGTTGAACATCAATGCCCAGACGTTGCGGAAGCGAAAATCGAGAAGACTTTCGGCGGACGAAGCGGAGAAGAGTCTGCGCGTGGCGCGCATCTTTGCGTTCGCGACGGAAGTCCTCGGCAGCGAAAACGACGCTCGCTCCTGGTTGAATCAAAACATCCCCGCACTCGGCGGCAAACGTCCGCTCGACTTGCTCGATACCGATGTCGGCGCGCACGAGGTCACCAACCTCCTCGGCGGCATCAAGTGGGGGATGTATGCGTGATCTTTTACCGCCTGGAAAGGCTCGCGCGGACTACCGCGACGGAGGCCTTTAGCGGGGAAGGCGGTCTCCACTACGCGCTGCGTTGGAATTCAATGGGTACGCGGCTGGTTTACGCCTCGACCTCGGTGGCTCTGGCTTGCCTGGAAACGTTCGTGCACATGCAGATGCTAGCCCGATCGGAGGAGCGATGGCTGTTTACGATTGATATTCCAGATCGCTACGTCGAAGAGCTGCGCCAATCGCCAAAAGACTGGAATGCTGAACCGGCGGTGGCGGCAAGTCGCGAAGTCGGGGATCATTGGATCGCTTCCGGGCGCAGCGTCGCGCTCCTTGTGCCGAGTGTGGTTGTCCCGGTGGAAGAGAATGCGCTGATTAATCCGCGGCATCCGCGTTTTCGGATCGATTGGGTGAAAGGGCCGCGGCGCTTCCGTTATGATCCGCGACTGAAGTGAGGGGCGAAATTTTGCAGTTTGAATACGTGAGCCGACCGGCTGGGAAGCCCGTCGGCCAAATCAGGCAGGATGCCTGACTTCCAACTGCCTGACGATTCAGGTCTGGACCACGCCCATGTGGAAATGCGCGCCCTGCGGCATCGGACGGCTGACGTAGCCTAACAATCGCATGAGCACGTCGCGCGTTTCGTGCGGCTGAATGACAGCATCGACCCAGCCGCGAGCGGCACCGTAGCGGATGTCGGTTTGTTCTTCGTAGGTCTCTTTCACCTTCGCGCGCAGTTGCTCGAGTTCTTCGGGCGAGGCTTTTTTGTCGCCGCGCTCACGCGATTTTGCGAGGACGGAGAAGACCGTGTCCGACGCCTGGGCCGCGCCCATCACGGCATAACGCGCGTTGGGCCAGGCGAGGATAAAGCGCGGATCGTAGGCCCTGCCGCAGAGCGCGTAATTGCCGGCGCCAAAAGAGCCGCCGACGACCACGGTGATTTTCGGGACGACGGAATTGCTGACCGCGTTCACGAGCTTCGCGCCGCTGCGAATGATGCCGCTCTGTTCCGCGTCGCGGCCGACCATGAAGCCGGTGACGTCCTGGAAAAAGATGATTGGCAATCCGGTCTGATTGCAATCCATGACGAAGCGCGCGGCTTTATCGGCGCTGTCGGAGTAAATGACGCCGCCCATTTGGATGCCGGCTTTTTTCGTTCGCACCTGATGTCGCTGATTGGCAACGATGCCGACGGAATGACCGCCGATGCGCGCGTACGTTGTGACAAGCGTCTTCCCGTAATCGGCCTTGTACTCATCGAGCGAGTCGCCATCGATGATGGACGCGAGCAGGTCACGGGCGTCGTATTGTTTCTGGCCTTCGAGGCTGATGAGATCGTAAACCGCTTCCGGCCTTTTCTCCGGCTTCACGATCTTCTTCGTCGCGCCGTTCTTTTTTGTCGCTTCCGCTTCCGGCAAATGCGCGACTAACGAACGCAGCCGCTTCAGGCAGGACGGATCGTCTTTCTCGTAAAAGTCGACCGTGCCGCTGATCTCCGCGTGCATGTGCGCGCCGCCGAGCTCCTCCGTGTCGACGATCTGCCCGATGGCCGCTTTGACCAGCGACGGCCCGGCGAGGTAGAGCCCGCTCCCTTCGGTCATGAGCACCTTGTCGCAGAGCACCGGAAGATAGGCGCCACCCGCGACGCAGTTGCCCATGATCGCGGCGAACTGCGGAATGCCGGCCGCAGAGATGACGGAGTTGTTGCGAAAGATGCGCCCGAAGTCGTCTTCATCGGGAAAAATCTCGTCCTGCATCGGGAGGAAAACTCCGGAGGAATCGACCAGGTAAATGATCGGGAGCGCGTTCTCAAAAGCGATGCGTTGCGCGCGGATGAGCTTCTTCGCCGTCTGGGGAAAAAACGCGCCGGCTTTCACGGTCGCGTCGTTGGCGATAATCATGCAGGGAATGCCGGCGACATCGCCGATGCCCGCGACCGCCCCGGCCGCTGGGACGCTGCCCCATTGCTCGTACATTTTGTAAGCGGCCCAGAGCCCGATTTCGAAAAAGTCCGTGTCGCGATCGAGCAACTTCTCAATGCGCTCGCGTGCCGGAAGTCGGCCGCGTTTTCGTTGCCGTTCCTGTCCGACTTTGCCACCGCCTTCGCGCAGAATTTCCTCTTCGCGCAAGATCGCTTCGCATCTCTTGCGCAGCGCGTTGTTGTTGGCGGGAGCGGTCCGTGAAGTCACCGGGAGGACTTACTTCGGCGAGGGCGGGCGATCAAGCTGTTGTAGCCGGGGTCGGTGAACCCGGCTGGAAGAACTCCGGCTTTAGACCGGCCGGGGTCAACGACCCCGGCTACAACGACGCTTAATAGACGTCGACTTCGGAACGGTAACCGGAATCGCCGCGGATCGAGCGCAAACGCCGCCGCATGCCACGAGTGGATTCCGGGCGATTGATCCGCTCCATCGCGCTCTTCACGAGCAGCGGAATGATCGCGAGCGTCCCGACCGAGACGAGTACGATGGCGGTCGCCTGACGCGCCGGACGATCGAGCCGTTCGGCCACGAGCATGCCGAGGCCAAGCCCGAAGGCGGCCCGGGTCAAAGTCAGCAATCCGTCCAAGGGCAAAGCATCGGCCGTTTTTGGAATGGATAACGAAATTGACATCGCCTACCCTTATACGTCTCACCGCAAAAAAGAAACGGGAAATCTCGCGTCTGTTCCGCTCGCCGCCGCTATTGCTTTTATGAGGAATTCCCTTTTCGCACTCGTCCTCGCGGGAGGCAGTGGAGAACGCTTCTGGCCGCTGAGCCGGCGCGCGCGTCCGAAGCAGTTGTTGAAGCTCGTCTCGGACAAGACGCTGCTTGAGGAAACGATCGATCGGCTTGAGGGCCTGGTCCCGCGGGATCAGATTTTGATCCTAACGAACGTCGATCAAGAGAAAGCCGTGCGTGAGTTGCTACCGGAACTTCCGCGGGAAAACGTCGTCGCCGAGCCCGCGAAACGCGACACCGCGGCGGCGGTCGCTCTCGCTACCGGCTGGGTCGCAAAGCGCGATCATGGAGCGACGATGCTGGTGCTCCCGGCCGATCACGTGATCAAAGATGGCGCGGCTTTTCACCAAACGTTGCGCACCGCTGTTCGCGCCGCGGAAGAGACGGGAGCGCTCGTCACGATCGGCGTGAAACCGACCTGGGCCTGCCCCGGCTTTGGCTATATCGAACAAGGCGCGCCGGTATTGCTGAAGGGCGATCCGACGCCGAACTTGCTCTTTCGCGTCGTCCGTTTCCGCGAAAAGCCGAACGCAGAATTAGCCGACAGCTTTGTCCGCAACGGCAACTTTCGCTGGAACGCCGGCATGTTTGTCTGGTCGGTGCCAACGGTGTTGAGCGAGTTCAATCGGCACGCTCCGGAGTTGGCGGATTTCATTTCCCAAGTCTGCGCGCCTGACAATTGGGAGGCAGCGTTGCGCGATCGCTTCAGCAAGTTGCCGCGGATTTCTTTCGACTACGCAATCATGGAGAAAGCCGATCGCGTCCTGATGGTGGAAGCGAGTTTCGATTGGGACGATGTCGGCGGGTGGCGCGCGGTCGCCTCTTACCTTCCGTGGGACCCGAAGGGCAACGCCGCCAACTGCGACCTCACCGCGCTCAACGCGAGCAACAACATCGTCTTCAACGACAGCGCGACGAAGATCGCACTCCTCGGGGTCGACAACCTGATCGTCGTTCGCACCGGCGACGCGCTTCTTATCTGCAACCGGCACGATGCCGAGAAAATCAAGAACCTTGTCGCGGATTTACCGCCAGAGTTGCAATGAAACGCATCCTCGGCATCGATTACGGAACGGCCCGCATCGGCCTCGCGCTGTCGGACGAATTGCAAATGCTGGCCCATCCGGCCGAGACGATCACGGTCGCGAAGACCCGCGATCCGGCGGCGCGCATCGCCGAGATTGTTCGCGAGAAAAATGTCGAGCGAATCATTGTCGGCTTGCCGCGACACATGAACGGCACGGCCGGCGCATCGGCGGAGGAAGCGCAGGCGCTTGCGAAAAAGTTGCGCGGGCTGGTCTCGTGCGAAGTGCGCACTTGGGACGAAAGACTTTCCACGGTTGCGGCGCATCGCGCGCTCCGCGAAGCGGGCAAGTCGACCCGGCAGACGCGCGGCTATATCGACCAGGTGGCGGCGCAGATGCTTCTGCAAAGTTACCTCGACAGCCTGCCGGCAAATCAAAGCGGCCCAGGGAGCGGTTTCCTTGCCTAACGAGGGCACGCTGCCGAAGGGAGGAGCACACGCGTCTCGCCCGGTGAAGCAGTCTTTCGCCACGGCGAGGGAAGAAACACCCGGCAAGATGTCCGGTGGCCTCAAAGACAAGACGCCCGTAATACGTCGCGCTCCGTCGCCGGTCAGCTCAGCAAGCAAGGTGCATCACGCGCCTAACGAAAGCAGAACGCAAAGGTTAAAGCTGATCATCGCTTACGACGGCGCTGGCTTCCGTGGATGGCAGAGCCAGGCCGGCGGCGAAACCATTCAGGATCGAATCGAGGAAGCGTTTGCCGGCATCGCCGGAAGGAAAGTGCGAATTCACGGGGCGGGCCGAACAGACGCCGGTGTGCACGCGGTCGGGCAATGCGCCCATGCTGATGTGCCCGCTGGGAAACTCACACCGACCACCTGGCTGAATGCCTTGAACGCGTCACTGCCGGCGACAATCCGCATCATCAGGTGCCGGTTTGTTTCGCCGAATTTTCATGCGCGGTTTTCCGCTCGCGGAAAAGTCTATCGTTACCATATCGCCACCGGGCCGGTCCTTCTGCCGTTTGAAGCCGATCGCGCCTGGCATGTCGCGGTCCCGCTCGATGACGCTGCGATACGCGCATGCGCAGAAATGTTTATCGGCCGACACGACTTCGCCGGATTCGCCGCGAATCGCGGTCAAATGGTCCGGTCCACGGTAAGAACAATCCGCTCCGTCCGAATTCGACGCACCTCTTCGGTGACGGTGATCGATTTCGATGCCGACGGCTTTCTTTATAAAATGGTGCGTCTAATGGTCGGAGCAATCGTCCATTGTGGACTCGGCAAGCGAACGTTGGCTGAGGTTTGCGGGCAGCTGCACGCGCCTTCGTCGAAAAGCGTTCGCCTCGTCGCGCCCGCTGGAGGATTGACGCTGGTGCGCGTGCATTACTAGGGCCGGTATCACTTGAAGCGTGAGTTACGCGTCTGGGAGAGTGTGCAGGCCTCGCGTCCCAATGCCGACGCCCCCCGGCAGCATGAATTTTCCAGGGCGAAAGCGGTACGACTGCGTTTTGGCAGGGCCGCCAAAAGCCACACTCGAAGCGCGGCCACTCCCCAGAATCGGAAGCTACCGCTACCCTTTGCTCACGTTTCATCTGATTCACTGCACCAGTGCAGGGCCGCAGAAAAAAGAGATGAGAAGTCAGATCTTTTTGGTCATCAAACTCTTCCTCTCATGACATCTGGGTATCCGAGATGTCATGGCGAGACGATCCACGTCTGCATAAGGACCTGTCCGGTGGTGGGCCAGAAGTGGAAGAACAAGCTTTTCTCTTTGCCTCTCGGACGGCCGTCATGAGCGGCACAGTTCAATGAATGCATTGCA
The DNA here is from genome assembly GCA_036493915.1 of Chthoniobacterales bacterium. Lineage (GTDB taxonomy): Bacteria > Verrucomicrobiota > Verrucomicrobiia > Chthoniobacterales > UBA10450 > Palsa-1392. The sequence goes on from DASXPA010000028.1 coordinate 6,751, forward strand.
TCAGATCTGAGCTCGGCTCGTCGGGAGCAAGCAAAGCCAGATCGGCCTCTTGCCCTGGTCGTCCAATCTTAGAGTGCCGAAAGCCAATGTCCTTCTGGGACGCTCTTTTTCGCGGCATCGCGACCGTCGTTACGAATGCTGTTTAACCTCTACCGACTTGTCGTTACCGCACTTTTCATTTTCAGCTTCTGAGCTCCTCCTAACGCCTAACCGAAACTTCCGCGAAGGCATGGCAGAGGACCTGCTTATGGTAATTGCGGTGAATATGCTCTCCACATGTTCCGAACAATCCAGCCAGCCGCATGCAGCCGGATTTTTTCGGCGTAAAATCGAATGGCTCCTTAGCCCGGAGCACTTCAATTTTAAGCTCCTTCTCGGCACAGCGGTTGGGGTTAGCGTGATCGTAGTTCTGGCGGTCACTTGTTTCTTTGTCACTTACCGTAATCAACGCCAGGCCAGCTACCGCGCTCATACGATCCGGGTAATCCGTCTAAGTAGCGTGATCGAGAACGACATCGCTGCTCTGGAAAACGCGCAACGAGGATATCTCCTGACGGACGATGTGCTCTATAGTGAGCGCTTTCAACATCGAAGGGCTCTGTTTCAAAGCCATAGCGAAGAGCTGGCTTCGGTCATTCAAGAAGATTCCCAGCAGCGCAAAAGGATCTTAAAAATGCGTGAGATCGTAGGGAAGTGGGTGGCCTCTAAACCCTTATCGATGCAACAAGGTGCAGCTGATTTGTCTGCTGAGCCGGGCAAGGCCAAAGCGGCGCTGGGCGCTCCGCTCCTCGATGAGGCGCGGGACATTCTCCACTCCGTGCAACGGGAGGAGCAGATTGTTTTGAACCAGCGTGTGCACGAACAGGAATGGGCCTTCCAATCGACCCAGGTCCTGGACTTCGTTCCGCGACTAGAACGCGCGGTTTACGAAATGCAAAAGGAGGAGCGCGGCTACGTCTTGAGTGGCGACCCGGCGTTCATCGAATCGTACAAGCGATCGACGGCAAACTTCTACACTTTCCAAGGCCACCTCTCCGTGCTGGTGGCAGATTCGCCGGCGCAATTGCACGAGTTGGAATTGATCCGCACCAGCTTGGAGCATTGGATCATTCAATCCGCGCTACCTGAGATCGACGCGAAACGCGCGGGACGGAATCCTCGCGCGACCATTCGCAAGGAAGGCGAAGCGCATATGGCCCACGTCCGCCGGCTAATGGACGACTTCGCCAAGGAGCAGATGGAAATCTATCAAGTCCGCTCTGCCGCTGCGGCCCGCGAACGGATCCTCACCACTTCGGGCATCGATGTGCTCTGCGCTCTGGCCACGTTAATCATGATCGCGTCGAGCTGCTACAGCTTCGTGGTTTCCCGACGACAGTTTAAGAAGCTGGAAAGCGCCGATGTCCGCATCAACGCCCTCGTCGACAACGTTCTCGATGGGATGATCACGATCGACGACGCCGGCAATATCTCGTCGATGAATCCGGCGGCGAAACAAATGTTCGGTTTCGCCCAAGGAGAATTCGTCCGCGCGGCTTTCACCGAGCTGATTCCGAAATGTTTCGGTCTCGCGGTCGGCGGTGCTCTTTGTCCATGCGAATGGAGGGAGTTCGCTGAAAAAACGGGCGGAGTCACCCTCGCCCTCGCGCAAACCCGCGGTCGCGCAACTTTTCCGGTCGAGATTTCTCTCAGCGAGATGGTGGTCGATCAGCGGAAATCTTACATCGCGATGATTCGCGACATCACGGAACGGCGGCGCTTTGAAGAAGAACTCGCGGCTGAGCGTAACAGTCTCGCCGTCACCCTCGGCTCGATCGGTGACGGTGTGATTACCACGGATCTTGCGGGTCGGATCGTTATCTTGAATCCTGCCTGTGAAGCAATGACCGGCTGGTCGGCTGAAGAAGCGGCGGGGCAGAAGTTGAAGACCGTGCTCAAGATTACTGCGGAAGGCCAGGCGCAGCGGCGACCCAAACCGGTCGGATATCGCAGCGAAGCGGAAGCGATCCTCCTCACCACCCCCGAGCGCTCCACGCTGACCGCGCGCGATGGCACCCAGCGCGTGATCGAACAAGTCGCCGCTCCGATCTACGATCGAAAAAACCAGCTCAGCGGCGTCGCTCTCGTCTTCCGCGATATCACACACCGGTTGCGCGATGAAGCGGAGCGGCGGAAAGCGGAAATGCTCGAGCAATTGGGACTGCTCGCGGGCGGCATCGCCCACGATTTTAATAATCTGCTCACCTCCATCATTGGCAACATCTCGCTCATCTCGATGATGATTCCGCCTAACGACGAGTTAAGTGGTCGTTTGAACGACGCCAAGAACGCCTCCTTCCGTGCCCGTGATCTTGCGCAACAGTTGCTCACCTTCGCTCGCGGCGGTGCGCCGATCAAGAAGGCCGCCTCGATCGCGAAGCTGATCGAAGACACCGTCAGTTTTTCTTTGCGCGGCTCTCACAATCGCAGCGAACTAAAAATCGATTCCAACCTCTGCCCAGCGGAGTTCGATTCCGGACAGATCAGTCAGGTGATCGCAAATCTCGTCGTGAACGCAGATCAGGCGATGCCGGAAGGCGGGACCCTCCATGTCAGCTGCGAGAATTTTTCGACGAGTACAGCTCCCGCGTTCGCCTTGCGCGACCTGCCGGCGGGCGATTACATCCGCATCCAAGTGCGCGACGAAGGTGTAGGCATTCCCCAGCAATGCATGAAGCGAATTTTTGATCCTTATTTCACGACCAAATCGCAGGGGAACGGCCTCGGTCTCGCCACCACTTATTCGATCGTGAAGAACCACGGCGGTTTGATCATGGTGGAATCGGAGCAATATCGCGGCGCCACCTTTACCGTCTATCTTCCGGCCGTTAGTCGCGAGAGCGTGGCCCCCGATCCGGTTCCGCTTTTTCCCCAGCCTAACGACAAGCCGGTCGAGGAAGCGAACGGTAACGGCCGGGTGTTGATTGTCGATGACGAAGAAGCGATTCGTGCGCTGGTCGATTTCACCCTGGGCCACCTCGGCTACGAAGTGACTGAGGCGGAGACCGCGCTCAAAGGCGTCGAACTCTATCGCGAGTCGCTGGAGAAGGGAGAACGCTTCGATCTCGTGATTCTCGATCTCACCTTGCCGGGCGGAATGGGCGGCAAGGAAGCGCTCAAGAAATTGCTCGAGATCGATCCGACGGTGGTCGCGATCGTCTCCAGCGGTTACGCGACCGACGCGACCATGAGCCGATACGACGATCTTGGTTTTCGTGGAGTGATCACGAAACCGTATGAAGCCGCCGATCTCGGTCGCACCGTGCACGAGCTGATTCAAAGCACCCGGCGCGGCAGCGAACCGGAGTACGAACTTCAGCACGCTTGCTGATTCGTTAGGCGCGATTTTCCTCGGTCTGCGCTCGGAGCCGCGGCATGAGCTGCTCCATGATTTTCGCGACCGATTCCGACACCGTCTGCTCGTCTGTCTGCACGACGATCTCGGGATTCTCCGGCGTCTCGTAAGGCGCATCGATGCCGGTGAAATTGCGGATCTTTCCAGCGCGCGCCTTTTTATAGAGATCTTTCGGATCGCGCGCTTCGCAGACCGCGAGTGGGGCGTCAACAAAGATCTCGACAAAGTCCATTTTTCCCTCGAGTGCAATCTCTCGCGCCCGCTGCCGATCAATCCGATAGGGGGAGATAAAAGCCGTCACGACCACGATTCCGGCGTCTGCCATGAGCCGCGCGACCTCTCCCACCCGCCGAATGTTTTCCACCCGCTCCTCCGGCGAGAATCCGAGGTTGGAATTCAACCCATGGCGAATGTTGTCGCCATCCAAGACGTAGGTGTGCATGGAGCGTTGAAAGAACTCCTGCTCGAGCGCCTGCGCGACGGTGGACTTGCCGGAGCCCGAGAGGCCGGTCAACCAAACGACCAGGCCGCGGTGACCATTCCGTCGCGCCCGATCCGCCGGCGTCACGTTGCCTTCCGTCCAAAAGATGTTTTCGCTTTTGACCTTTGTTCGGTCGGTATAAACACCGCCTACGACGATTCCGCCACCCGCGACCTTCCGCTCGTCGAGCAGAACGAATCGGCCCATCGTCGGAATCCGCTCATGATTATCCATCACGAGCGGCGTGCGGGTCTGCAAGGTCACGTGCGCGACTTCATTTCGTGCCACCTCCGCCCGTGCTTCGTCGATCGTCGCGAGGGTGGAGGAATCCATCACCCGCTCGATCGAGACGACCTGGCAGGTCACTTCCTGCGTCGCCAGCTTGAGCACGTAGGGATGCTTCAGACGCAACCGCTCGTTCGTCATCCAAAAAATGTCCGCCTGGAAGCGCTTCGACTCGATCGGGGTTTCCTTTTCGTCCGAGGCAACCGATCCGCGCTCGACGAAAATTTGTTCCTCCAAAGTGATGCCGACAGACTCGCCCGCTTCCGCTTCCTCAGTCGACGGCGTGTTCCAGCGTTCGATCGTCGCGATCACGGTCGATTTATTGGCGGGCGAAAAGACAATCCGATCCCCCACCCGCAGACGCCCGCACTCAATCCTTCCGGCGATAATGCGGCGTTGATCGAAGCGATAGACATCCTGCACCGGAAAGCGCAGCGGCAGATCGACGCTCCGCGGCTTGCTCGTTAGGCGATCGAGCGCCTCGAGCACGGTCGGCCCATCGTACCAATTCAGCGCCACCGTCTCGCGTTTTGCGATGTTCTCTCCGCGCTTCGCCGAAGCCGGGACGAATCCGTTAGGCGTTAGGCCAAGTTGATCGAGAAATGCGCGGTAACCGGTCTCGATCTTGTGGAAAGCCTCCTCCGCATAATCAACCAGATCCATTTTGTTCACGACGACGCAGAGCTGGCTGATCCCGAGCAGGCTGAGCAAGTAGGCGTGCCGTCGACTTTGTTCGCGCACGCCTTCATCTGCCGCGATCACGAGCACGGCCGCATCGGCATTGGCCGCGCCGGTGATCATATTCTTGAGGAACTCCTTATGCCCCGGCGCATCGATGATGACGTATTTCCGTTGCGCGGTACGGAAGGGAATCTGTGTCGTATCGATGGTGATGTTCTGCTCCTGTTCTTCGAGTAGCGCATCGAGGAGGAAGGCGTATTCAAACTCCATCCCTTCCGCCGCGCAGGCTGCCGCGATGCTTTCGATTTTGCCCTCAGGCAGAGAATCGGTGTCGAAAAGAATGCGCCCGATCAACGTCGACTTCCCATGGTCAACGTGACCGACGAATACTACCTTTAACGATTGGGGAGATGGGAGACCGGAAACCCGAAAGGAAGAAGCGCTGATCATCATTGTTGTCTGGAATTTTGTCGCCCGCTCTTGACCAATGCGACCGTGACGGAAATGATTTCGTCTGCTTCCTGCCGGAACGGTTCCTCCGGCTGCTGTTTGCAAAGACCGAGTTCGACGAGGACGTCGATCCAATAGAGCGATTCGTCACACTCCTCCTCGACGATGCCCATTTTTGCAATGAAATCGGCGCGTGAACGGCCCCGCTGCGCTGCGCGATAATTGGCGCTGACGCTTGTCGAAGAGCGAAGCAGCTGCCGTCCAATCGTTCGAGCAGAATCGCTCTTCGGCAAGCTTTCCACGAGCCGGACACAGCGAATCCCAAACTCGAAAGTCCACCGTTGAAATCCCGGCGTGGCGTCAGAGATCTCCGGTCTCCGGTTTCCCATCTCCGGTCTCACATGAAGCCTTTGGCGCGCAGTTTTTGCATGGCGTTGCGTTCGTAGTGATCCTGTACGCGGCCGGCGCGCTCACTGGTTTTCGTGCTCTCCAGCTCGGCGATGATTTCTACGATGGTCGCGGCGTTACTCGGGACCGACTTGGTGATCGGGCTGCAGCCTAACGATCGGTAGCGCCGGCCGTTGCGCGCGAAATACATTTGCGGAATCGGGATCCCCTCGCGCTCAATGTAGCGCCAGATATCGACCTCGGTCCAGTCGAGCAACGGCTGCACCCGCACGTGCTCGCCCTTCCTCGTTCCGCTCGTGAATTGCCCCCAAAACTCCGGCGGCTGATCCTTGTAGTCCCACTCGAACTCGGCGTTGCGGGGCGAGAAATAGCGCTCCTTCGCGCGCGTCGCATCTTCGTCCCGTCGGATGCCGGTGATGAGCGCGTCCCATCCGTACTCGGTCAGCGCTTGTTGCAACGCGATCGTTTTCAGCTCGTGTGTCACAGTCACCGGATCGTGCGTCTCATAGCCGATCCCGCGCGCGCGCGCTTCGCTGTTGATCTTCACGATGAGGTTCAGCCCGTAGTGGTCCGTCGCCCAGGCGCGAAACTCGAGCATTTCGGGAAACTCGTAAGTCGTATCGATATGAAGAAGCGGGAACGGGATTCTCCCGAAAAACGATTTGAGCGCGAGCCAGATGAGAAGGTTGGAGTCCTTCCCCATCGACCAGGGCATGACCATGTTTTTGAAAGCGTGGTAGGCCTCGCGAAAAATGAAGACGCTCTGATTTTCGAGCGTGTCGAGATGGGTGTGCAGTGCGTCGGACATGTCGTTAGGCGGAAACCGGCGGAGGGTTTCTTTAGCGCGACTCGCGATCGATGGCAATTGCGCGGCGCGATTCACTCTTGCGTCGGAAAGAGCCGCCCCGGATAGTGCCTCCGATGGCTCCTGCAACCGACGCCACATCAGCTGACGCACGACCCGAAACCCGCCCAGCGGCTTACGATTCGAAGATCGAGGGCAACGTCATTTTCACCCGGCTTGACGCCGCGATGAATTGGATGCGCAAAAATTCGCTCTGGCCGATGCCGATGGGCCTCGCCTGCTGCGCGATCGAGCTCATGGCGACCGCCTCAGCGCGCTTCGACATCGCGCGCTTCGGCGCGGAGGTCATGCGCTTTTCGCCACGGCAATGCGACGTCATGATCGTCGCCGGCACGGTGACCTACAAAATGGCGCTTGCAGTGAAGCGCATTTACGAGCAAATGCCCGAGCCGAAATGGGTCATCGCGATGGGCGCCTGCGCTTCCAGCGGCGGGATGTATCGCTCTTACGCCGTCCTCCAGGGGATCGATCAACTTCTGCCAGTCGATGTCTATGTCTCCGGCTGCCCGCCGCGTCCCGAAGCACTCCTCGAAGGCCTCATGAAGCTGCAGGATAAGATTACCGGCGAACGTTCCTTTCTTTCACAAAAGCGCGGGTTTGTCGGAAAATTGAAGTCGTTAGTCTAACTCTCTCAACTCCTCCAACCCTTCCCCATGACTGGCTCCGAACTCCTCGCCTCCCTCGGCAAACTTTTCGAAGCAAAAATTCAGGAGCGAATCGAGTTCCGCGACGAAACCACTTTTGTCATTGGCGCCGACGACCTTCACGAAGTCGCCCGGCTCTGCAAAGAAGAGCTGTCCTTCGACTATCTGCTCGATATCGCGAGCGTCGATAACTTCGGAACCGAGCCGCGCTTCACTGTTAACTACGAACTCTACTCGATGACGCTCGCCGTCCACCTGCGTTTGAAAGTGCGCGTCTCGGAAGACAATCCCGCTCTCGATACCGTCTCAGACCTCTGGCCGACGGCGAACTGGCATGAGCGGGAGATCTGGGACATGATGGGTCTGCGCTTCGATCACCACCCCGACCTGCGTCGCATCCTCATGTGGGAGGGTTATCCCTACTTTCCTTTGCGCAAAGAATTTCCGCTCGAAGGGCTTCCCAGCGACATGCCAGATGTTGCCTTTACTTCGGCGGCACCGATGGAAGGCGGACCTTTCGTGACCCAGCCGAGCACGGCGACGACGAAGGACCGCGAACCGCGCGCACGACGGCCCGTCAGCGAGTAACTGAGAGGGCTCTCGCCTAACGAACCTGAACGGGCGATAACACCGCCTCGAGAAGCTGCCGCAGAGTCTTTGTCGCCGCGACGCCGGCGGCGAGGACATCGTGGTGCGCGAGCGGCAACTTATTGAGCCGGCAGCCCAATTCCTTAGGCAAGAAAAACGTGCACCGCCAGAGCCAAGGCCCGGGCCTGGATGGTCTCACAAATTGTGGACATGCCGATCGCATCAGCGCCGAGCGCACGCAGCATCCTGACCTCCGCCGGAGTTTCGTACTGCGGACCAGTAACCCGGCGTAAATGCCGTGAAGCAACGGAATGTCTTGTTCCTTCGCCGCGATCGCAAAACTTTCGCGCCCTGTCGGCGAATAGGCGTTTGTCATGTCGATGAATTCTGCGTTGCCTGACAATGGCGTGGCCTCGTTGAAGTTGATGTGATCGCAATCATCATCTAGCCACCCGGCCGGAAGTTCGGATTCACAGAGCCGGCAGCGTTCGTCAGGATGAGGCGCTTGATCCCGGCACGAGTGAGAAAGCGCACACTCGCGCTCACCTCTTGGGTGCTGTGACCTTCGTGAAGGTGGACCCGCCCCTACGCAAGAACGACGCGCGTTTCCTAAACTCGCCGAGGACAAAGCGGCCGCTGTGTCCTTTCACGGTCGAGCGCGGCAGTTCGGCAACTTCGTGATAGGGAATCGGGCGCTGGCTCGCTGCCTCTAAGACTAACGAATTAAGGCCGGAGCTGAGCACGATAGCGATCTCAGCGCCGTAATTCCGCACTCGTTCAATTACGAAATTCTCCACTCGCTCAGGCCGCCGAGACCGGCGGGGCGGAAGCTGGCCGCTTCACTCCCGCCATCACGTCGGGCCGCACGTTTTCCTCGCGCGCACTCGTTGCTTTCCCTTCCTTCGGATAAGCGATGCGCGTGTGGAGCATGTTCATGAGAGTGAACCGGAAACGCTCCGCGATCGTTTTCAATTCGCGCAACGTCAGCTCGCATTCGTCGAGCTGATGGTCGGCAAGGCGCTGGTCGATCAAGTCGGTCACAAGTTGCTCGATCTTTTGCGGGGTCGGCTTTTCCAAACTGCGCGAGGCGCTTTCCACCATGTCGGCGAGGCTGACGATACCGCTTTCTTTCGTCTGCGGCTTCGGCCCACTATAGCGAAAGCTCTCCTCGGAGACCTCGGGAATATCTTCCTCGCGCATCTTCATGATCTTGCCGCCGGCGCGCGCGTCTTCGTGTTGTTGCAGAGCGCGTTTGTAAAAGTAGAAGACTAACGAAGTTCCGTGATGCTGCTGGATGACGTCGATGACCTGCTGGTTCAAGCCGTGCTTGAGCGCGAGGTCCACGCCTTCTTTGACGTGCGCAATAATGATGAGCGCGCTCATCGTCGGAGCGAGGTCGTCGTGCGGGTTGCGCTCGAAGTTCATGTTCTCGGTGAAATATTCCGGCTTCACCAGTTTGCCGACGTCGTGGAAATAGGAACAAACACGGCAGAGTGTCGCGTTGGCGCCGATTGCTTCCGCTGCTGATTCGGCGAGGTTCGCGACGACGAGGCTATGATGATAAGTGCCCGGCGCTTCAATGGTCATCCGGCGCAGAAGCGGATGATTTAAATCCGACGCCTCCAGCCAGGAAATGTCGGTCGTGATTTGAAATAAATGTTCGAGAATCGGGAGCGCGCCACCAACCACCATCGCGGTGACGATACCGTTGCCGATCGCGAGTGCGCTTTGGATCCCGATCATCGGCCAATCGGTCGCGCCCGGGCTGAAGAGATTGAACGGCCCAATGAAACCGAAAGTGAGTGAGAGCAGCCAAATGGCGAGCCCGACGCAAAGCCCGGCGCGAATCAAGCGGCTGCGGCGCCGCACCTGGAGCGTGAGATAGACCGCAGTGAATCCGCTAATGAGACCGTTCACGAGCATGGGCGCGTCGATCTTGTTCACTAAGATGCTACTGAAGAGACTAACGAAGACGGCGCCGTAAAGTCCGTGATTCCGTCCGAGCAAAACGCAGAGAACGAGCGGCGCGAATGCGTAGGGCACGATCAGCCAGGCCGTCTCCGGCTTGAGCAAAACGAAGACGCCGCTGTTGCACAAGACGAAGAGCAGCTTCGTGATCGCGAGTTGAAAAAAGATGATGCCGAAGAGGAGAAGAACGCGCGAGTTGCGCAGGAAGGTCTTCGGCTGATTGATCCAGAGCTGCGCCACCGCAGTAACGAGAAAAAGCAAGGCGATGACGAAGTTCTTCGTCGGCTCCGGTTGTTGACCGCTGAAAATGAGCGAGGCCATGCCGACAGCGAAGGCGGCGAAGATGGCAACTCGCATCCAGGTCGCGTGCTCGAGGTTGCGCAGCATCTCGTTTGAGGAACGGCGCCGGCGCGTTTTGCTCGAGGCGAGTCCGCGCTTCACGAGTTGGGTGCGACGAAGGAAATTAAACATGGCGCTACTTACGCGAGGCGCTGCTGGTGTTGCCCGGGGAACGATGCTGTTGATAGGCGTTGATGATCGCGCGGACGAGCTCGTGCCTAACGACATCGCGATCGGTGAAATAAGCGAAGCCGATCCCCGGAACGTCTTTCAAAGCCTGAAGCGCTTCGAGTAATCCGGAGCGCTTGTTAGGCGGGAGATCGATTTGCGTTCCGTCACCGGTGACGATGCACTTGGAGCGCGGACCGATTCGAGTGAGGAGCATGAACATCTGCTCGCGGGTAGTGTTTTGCGCTTCATCGAGAATAACGAAGGCGTTGCTTAGCGTGCGCCCGCGCATGTAGGCAAGCGGCGCAATTTCGATGGTTTCCCGCACCACGTAACGCTCCAATTCTTCCGGCTCGAGCATGTCGTGCAGCGCATCGTAGAGCGGCCGCAAATAGGGCGTGATTTTTTGCTGCAAATCGCCAGGCAAAAATCCGAGCGCTTCCCCCGCTTCCACCGCGGGCCTGGTGAGGATAATTCGATCGACTTGTTCCTTCTTCAGCGCGGACACCGCCATCGCGACCGCAAGATAAGTTTTGCCCGTCCCTGCCGGGCCGATCCCGAAGACAACGCCGTTTTTTTGAATCGCCTCGAGATACTGCCGCTGCCCAAGCGTGCGCGCGACGATCGGCGGCTTGCGTGAGGAAGTTGTGATCTTTGTCGCGACGAGATCGCCGAGGTTGTCTTCGCGAGCTTCGTTCACGGAGTTCAGTGCGTAGTTAAACTCATGCCGCTGAATATCGACGCCGCGCTGTCGCGCGCTTTCCAATTGCGAAAAAACCCGCTCCGTTTTTTCGATCTGCGGCGGCTCGCCCTCGATCTTGACCCAGCCTTCGCGAGTGGTGACTTTCACGCCTAACGATTCTTCGAGGTTCTTGAGCAGCTTCAAATCATTCGCATAAAGCGACTGCACGGCGCGCGCGTTCTCAAACTGGAGCGTGCGCGTTTCAGTCATCTCGCCGTGGGAACATGAGCCGCTGAGGATAGTGCGCTGGGAAGAGCAGTGTCAAACCCCGCGACGGGTCACAAAGCCGCGCGCGCCGAGCGATGCGGGACGTTTGTTGTGGGCCGTTGTCACCCTGAGCGCAGCGAAGGATCTCACCATTGGTCGCACATACCGAGCTCGTGAGATCGAAAACCCGGTCGCAGGCGATGCATCTCGCTACCGGTTCGCCCCGCTCACGAGGCCAACGTTGCGAAGTTCGCGAAAAGGGGACACCACTTTCTGCGTCCGCAAAGTTCCACGCCGCAAAACTTATCGGAAACCGTAAACCAGCGCCCAGTGGGTGCGTTCTTCCGGTGAGCTGTCCACCGCGACGATGACGAAGTAGCTGCTGGTCGCTTTCGGAATTACGTGCGCCGCGGCGAAGTGGCCCTTCTGCCAGCTGTCGGGCTGCTCGGCAAGCTTGCCGTCCGCGTCGTAAACATGGACGGAAATTTTCGCCTTCTCGACTTCGGAACCCATCCAAAACCAATATTCATTGCCCTTGAAGAGCTGCTGGCGGACGGCTTTTTTCTCCCCTACTCCGAGGTCGCCCCCCCAATAATCTTCGCGGACCTGGAAGCCTTGCTTGACGTAAGGCTCGGCCGATTGCAGGGCAAAAGCATGCGCATCGTCGACTGTCCCGCGCGAGATGGCGACCTGGCAGGAAAGTGCGAACACGCAAAGCAGCGTGGCGCGTCCGGCGGTGGAAAGAGGCGCGCGCATCAGGTTAGCGTGTACGGGTCACGATCCGGTCGTCGAGGCGACTGGTGATTTCGTTGATCTTCTTCACCGACGCGGCCGAGATCGGCTTGTCGATGTCGATCAGCGGTTTCACCTCCACGAGGGAAGTTCGAATCTGGCCGAGCAGCGGGATGCTAAACTCCGGCATGTTTGCCAGTTTGCGTTGAAAATATTCGACCAGGTCCGGCTGATGCAGCAACTCGGCGCCGTCAGTGGAAAAATGGCGATCAACGACCGAGGTCAGGACCTGCGTGCCGCGCAACCAGCCGCCCAGGCTGACGAGTTGCGAGAGCTTTTCATCGTGCACTTCGTTCATCGCCTGCTGGACGCTGTTCTGAGTGCGGTCGAGCTCCGTGCGCACGCCCGCCCAATCGCGCCGATCAGCCGCGTCGGTAATCGCCTTTGCGTGCGGGACGATGGAATTACCAACGCCGATGCCCTTCGCCAAACTAACCACCCGCTGGCCAATGTCCTTCACGCTCGGCGCATCCTCCGCCTGCACGGCGATGAAGCCATCCGCAATCACGCCGCCGAGGAGTAACGCGATCCGCGGGCGCTCGGTAAAGTTCGTTCCCTTGTCCGTGCGTACGAACTGCTTCCAGTTCACGCTGTCGAGCTTGCTCAACGCGGCGAAGATTTCGTTAGGCAAAGGTACGACAACGTCTTCGACCGTGCGGGAAAGGCGTTTCACATCGATATGCCGAGGCGCGTTATCCGCCGCCGACACCTGCGCGCAGATTGCGAGCAGACAGCTGCTTGTTGCTAGTAATTTAAAAAAGGATCTCATCCGCGGCTTCGACTGTTGATTTCAAGAAGGTATTCAGGATTAGTTGCTGACTTTATGCAGAACCACCCGGCCGCACAAATCGCGATCCGATGCGTCCCTCTTGATTCGCGGCAAGTTGCTGCGACGGCGGCATCGCGAGTCGGTGAACTATTCGGAGCCTGCGATGAAACTTGATCGTTTGCGCGAAATCCTCACCCAGGCGGCGGAGAAGCGCATCAGTGTCGCCGGTGATCTCATGCTCGATGAGTTCGTTTGGGGAAAAGTCGGCCGCATTTCGCCCGAAGCGCCCGTCCCCGTGGTCGAGGTGACGGGTGAATCTTGTTACCCGGGCGGCGCAGCCAATGTCGCGCGCAACCTGCGGGAATTCATCGGCGCCGTGTCCGTCATCGGAACCGTCGGAGTCGACCCCGCCGGTCAGCAACTTCTGGGATTGCTCCACGAACAAAAGATCGACACGGCGCTTGTCCTCGAAGACCAAACGTTCCGCACGATCGTGAAGACGCGAATCATCGCGCGGAATCAACAGGTTGTCCGAGTCGATCGCGAAGTACGACGCGAACCGACCGCGCCGCAGATCGAGGAAATTTCGATCAACCTCAGGCGCAGCCTGCCGCAACTCGATGCGGTTATTTTCGAAGACTACGGCAAGGGCTTTCTCAGTGCTGAAGTCGTTAGGCAGATTTCCGCTCTCTTAAAATCCGCCGGCACGCTCGCGACCGCCGATCCCAATCCGCAGCAGTCGATCGCGTGGGAGGGAGTGGCCGCGGTGAAGCCGAACCGGAGCGAAGCGCTCAAAGCCGCCGGCCTGCCCCTGACCGATCCGGTCGATCCGCCTCTCGAGGACGCTGCACTCCTCGAAGCGGGAAAAAAACTCCTCGCCACTTGGGACACACGGCTCCTTCTCATCACCCTCGGTGAACAAGGCATGATGCTCTTCGAACGCGACAAACGGCCATATCACATCCCGACGAAAGCGCGCCAGGTCTTCGACGTTTCCGGCGCGGGCGACACCGCGATCGCGCTTTTCACGATGGCGCTTTCGTGCGATGCCTCACCGATCGAAGCGGCGGAAATTGCCAATCACGCCAGCGCGGTGGTGGTCGCGAAACTCGGCACTGCCACGGTCACGCCCGAGGAGCTGATCGCCAGTTTCGAAGAGAATGACGCCGCCTAACGAATCGTCCGCCGCGATTTTTCTCGATCGCGATGGGACGATCATGCGCGACGTCGACTACTGCGCCGATCCGAAACTGGTGAAAGTTTTTCCCGGCGTTCCCGAAGTGCTGCACCGACTGCAATCGGCCGGTTACCAATTGATCGTCATCTCCAATCAATCCGGAATCGGGCGAGGATATTTTACCGAGAAAGAATATCGCGCGGTCGAAGCGGAAGTGGCCCGCGCGGTTTTGCCGGCGACTCTTGCTGCGACGTATTTTTGTCCCGATGATCCGAAGCATCCGACCGATCGGCGCAAGCCCGCGCCCGGCATGGTGCTGGAAGCGCAACGCGATCAAGACATCGATCTCGCCCGTTCTTTTTTCATCGGCGACAAAGCGAGCGATATCCAATGCGGCCGCAACGCCGGCCTGCGCACCATCCTCGTGAAGACGGGCTACGGCGCCGAACAGCAGCGTTATGCCAGGGCGAACTGGATAGTGGAAGATCTGCGCGCTGCCGCTGACATCATCCTCGCCCAGGCGCCATCTCGAGGGCGGAGTTCGACGACGCCATTTCCTGACGCGGCTTCGCAGGAGTTCATCCCTCCGGCGGAACACGAATGAACATGCGCGATCAGACCGTCGGCATCATTCCTGCGCGCTGGGGCTCGACGCGTTTTCCAGGAAAGTCGCTCCACCCAATTGCCGGCAAACCGCTCCTGCAGCATGTCTGGGAACGTTGCCGCCGGGCCCCGACCCTCGATTCGGTCATCATCGCCACGGACGACATGCGCATTGCCGAAGCCGCTTTTTCCTGGGGCGCGGAAGTCAGCCTAACGAGTGCGCGCCATGGCAGCGGGACCGATCGCATCGCCGAAGTCGCCGCGAAAATGCCGGGAGTCTCCCATGTCATTAACATCCAGGGCGACGAGCCGCTGATTGATCACAACCTGATCAACCGCCTCGTCAAGCAAATGCAGCGCAACCCAAAAGTAGAAATGATCACGGCGGTGCATCCCTTCGAAAATCCTTCCGACGCGAAATCCCCGCATCAGGTCAAAGCCGTCCTCAACCGGCGGAAATGCGCGCTCTACTTTTCCCGCAGCGCGATCCCCTTCCCCCGCGCGCGGGCGACCTATTTTCGCCACCAGGGAATCTATGGTTACCGGCGCGAGTTGCTGTTGCAATTTGTCCGCTGGAAGCCGACCCCGCTGGAGCGAGCGGAAGCACTCGAGCAATTGCGCGCGCTGGAGAATGGCGTAAAGATTCACGTGGTCGTGACCAGGAGCGGCTCGCCCGGTGTGGACACTCCGGCCGACGCTCGGGCGATCGAAAAGCTCCTCCTCGCTTCGCCCCGGAAGTCGCGCCCGGCTCGTTCGTCATGAAATACATTTTTGTTACTGGCGGTGTGGTGAGTTCGTTAGGCAAGGGTCTTGCCGCGGCGTCGTTAGGCACGCTCCTCGAGCTCCGCGGGCGGCGCGTCCTCCTGCAGAAGTTCGATCCGTATCTAAACGTCGACCCCGGGACGATGAACCCGTTTCAACACGGCGAAGTTTACGTTCTCAATGACGGCGCCGAGACCGATCTCGATCTGGGGCACTACGAGCGGTTCACCAACTGTGTTCTCTCGCGAAACAACAACCTAACGAGTGGTCAGGTCTACGAGATGGTCATCGCGAAGGAGCGCCGCGGCGATTATCTCGGCAAAACCGTGCAGGTGATTCCGCATGTCACCGACGAAATCAAAGCCCGCATCCGCCAGGTCGCCGATCCGGGAAAGGTCGACGTCGTCATCACCGAAATC
Source organism: Chthoniobacterales bacterium (assembly GCA_036493915.1). Lineage (GTDB taxonomy): Bacteria > Verrucomicrobiota > Verrucomicrobiia > Chthoniobacterales > UBA10450 > Palsa-1392. The sequence continues at coordinate 22,493 of DASXPA010000028.1, forward strand.
GGCGGGACAACCGGCGACATCGAAGGACTGCCTTTCCTCGAAGCGATCCGGCAATTCATCCTCGAAGTCGGCCCGCAGAACGTCCTCAACATGCACGTCACGCTCATTCCCTACATCCGCGCGGCGGGCGAGTTGAAAACGAAACCGACCCAGCAAAGCATCGCGAAACTGCGCGAGATCGGTCTGCAACCGCAGGTTCTCATCTGCCGTACCGAGCGCCCGCTCGACGCTGACGTCAGGCAAAAGCTCTCCATGTTTTGCAACGTCGGGACGAACGCCGTGATCGAGGCGCGTGACGTGCCGCACACGATTTACGAGATGCCACTGATGCTGCACGACGAAGGACTCGACGAGCTCGTTTGTCAGCTCTTGCACATCGATGCGCCCGCGCCCGATCTGACAGATTGGCGGAAATTTGTGAACCGCGTCATCAACCCGAAGAAGCAGGTCAAAATCGCCGTCGTCGGCAAATACATCGAGCTGCAGGACGCCTACAAGAGCATCTACGAATCGCTTACCCATGCCGCTGCGAGCCACGATTGCGGGATCGATCTGCGCCTGATCGACGCCGAATCGATCGAGAACGGCGTCGACGGTCAGCTCAAAGATGTCGCCGGTATCCTAATTCCGGGCGGCTTCGGTGAACGTGGCGTCGAAGGCAAAATCCGCGCGGCGCAATTTGCACGCGAGAAGAAGGTGCCCTTTCTCGGTCTGTGCCTCGGGATGCAGGTCGCGACGATCGAGTTCGCGCGCAACGTTTGCGAAATCGCCAATGCGAACAGCATCGAGTTCGACCAAAAGGCGAGCGAGCCCGTGATCTGCCTGCTCGAGGAGCAACGCAAAGTGCGCAAGAAAGGAGCGAGCATGCGGCTGGGTACCTGGCCGACGAAGATCGTGTCCGACACGCTCGCTGAGAAAATCTACGGCCACGAGGAAGTGCTCGAGCGACATCGGCATCGCTATGAGTTCAACATGAAATACCGCGACCAGATGGCGGAGAAGGGGTTTCTCATCAGCGGGACTTCGCCGGATGGGTCACTCGCGGAACTAATCGAGCTCCGCGATCACCCGTGGTTTCTGGCCTGTCAGTATCATCCGGAATTCCAGAGCAAGCCGAACAAGCCGCACCCACTCTTCAGCGGCTTCATCGGCGCCTGTCTGGCGCACCAGGATTAGCGGCTCATCTCGGCCGCATGGGTCTCCTGAACTTATTTGTGATGCGTGGCACGGCGCAGGCGATCCATGATCGCCGCGCCGAGCCCGGTCTCGGGCGTCGCCTCCGCGACAATGCAATCGAGCCCGGCGCGATCGAGTTCGCGCAGTTCGCGAAAAAGGTTCGCCGCTGCTTCGCGCAAATCGTTCGTCGTGCTGAGCCGTCGTGATTCGACAAACGTTTCCGAAAACGGCGCGCTGCTCCAGAGCAACGCGCCGTAGCGCTGCCCGTGCGGCACCTCGACAGACGAAATGTCTTCGACAATTCGCAGCGGCGTATGCGGCGCGTAATGCGAGGCCACCTGCCCGGGTGCGTCCGGGCGCGATCCAGTTGCCGTCTCGCTCCGCACCTCCGCAAATTCCTCGAGTTGCTCCCGCGTGATCGGGCCTTTGCGCAGAATCGTTAGGCCAACCCCTTCTGGTCTAACGATGGTTGACTCGACGCCATGCTCGGTCGCGCCGCCGTCCACAATGAACGGTATGCGGCCGTCCAGTTCTTCGAGAACGTGTTCTGCCCTCGTCGGACTAATCCGACCGAAACGATTTGCGCTCGGCGCCGCGAGGGGGCGGCCGAAGTTCCGCGCGACCCGAGCAAAAATGGGATGCGCACTCATTCGCACCGCCACCGTCGCCAGGCCGGCAGTGACGATTTCCGGGATCAACTCTGTCTTTGGGAGGAGGACGGTAAGCGGTCCGGGCCAAAATTTTGCGATCAATGTCTCGACCAGTTTGGAGGATTTGGCTATACGCGGAAGCCAGTTCCGCTCGGGCAAGTGCACGATGAGCGGATCGAAGCGCGGTCGCTCCTTGGTTTCGAAGATTTTCGCGACGGCCGCGGTTGAGAGCGCATCTGCAGCGAGGCCGTAAACAGTCTCGGTCGGAAGCGCGACCACTTCCCCTGCGTCCAGCAGATCCAGCGCGCGAGCGACCGCCCTGCTCCACTCGTTAGGCGAATCCGTCTTGGCGATCTCTGTTTTCACCTCAGCGCATCGCGCGCGCGGATGGCTGCTGCCGAAGCCGCCTTCACCGTTGTGCCGAGCGCGGTGAGATGCCCCATCTTGCGCCGTGGTCGCGGCTGGCGTTTTCCGTAGAGATGCAGATGCACACTCGGCTCCGCGAGGGCGGCCGCCCAATTCGGTTCGCCGTCGCGCCAGACGTCCCCGAGCAGGTTGACCATCGCCGCCGGCCGGAGCGATTCGGTCACGCCTAACGGCATCCCGCAAACCGCGCGCACATGTTGCTCGAACTGGCTCGTCATGCAGCCTTCGATCGTCCAGTGCCCGGAATTGTGCGGGCGCGGCGCGAGCTCGTTGATGATCAGGTTGCCACCGCTTTTCAGGAACATCTCGACCGCGAGCAGCCCGACGAGGTCGAGCTCTTCCGCCACCCCGCAAGCGAGGTCGCGCGCCGCAGTCGCGACGGCTTCGTCGACTCGGCCCGGCGCGAGAGTGGCATCGAGAATGTGTTCGCGATGGATATTTTCGCAGACAGGGAAAACCGCCGTCACGCCATCCGGTCCCCGCGCGACGATGACAGAAATCTCTCGCTCGAAATCAACAACTTGCTCGAGAACGCAAACTTCATCTTCGCGCGCCGCCCAGATCGCCGCGGCGTCGCTCTCGCCATCAATCCGCTGCTGGCCTTTGCCGTCGTAACCGAAGGCGGCGCCTTTCAATATTGCGGGAGCGCCGATAGACGTGAGCGCATTCGTCAGGTCTTCCGCGCTGGCGACCCGTCGAAAAGCGGCGACGGGAAACCCGCTCTCGGAGAGAAACTCTTTTTCGCGCAGCCGATTCTGCGCAATCAGGAGCACCTCACCGCGCGGCCTAACGATTTGGTCACGCTCCGCCAATTCGATTGTTCGCGCGGGAATATTTTCGAATTCGAAAGTGATCAAGTCGACCGCGTGGGAGAATTTCGTGACCGCGGCTTCGTCATCGTAAGCGGCCACGGTTGCATCGTCCGACCACTGTGCGGCCGGACCATTCGCTTCCGGAGAAAAAGTGTGGATGCGATAGCCGATGTGGCGCGCTGCCATCGCGAACATCCGGCCGAGCTGGCCGCCGCCCATGACTCCGATTGTGGCGCCGGGCAGAAAACGCTTCGGCGAACTCATGGCAGCTTTTGTTGGAGCACCGCTTTGGTCTGCCGCGCGCGAAATTTTTCCAGGGCGGCGCGAATTTTCGGATTGTTGACGCCAAGGATACTGGCGGCGAGAAGTGCGGCGTTCTTCGCGCCGGCGATGCCGATGGCGAGTGTGCCTACGGCGACGCCTGCCGGCATCTGCGCGATCGAGAGCAGGGAGTCGAGACCTTTGAGCGCACGCGACTCGACCGGTACTCCGAGGACCGGAAGCCAGGTTTGGGCGGCGATCATGCCGGGGAGGTGCGCCGCGCCGCCCGCGCCCGCGATGATGATCTGCACACCGCGATCTGCCGCCTCGCGCGCGAAAGTTGCCATTCGCGCCGGGGTACGATGCGCGGAGACGATCTGGTGTTCGTTAGGCACGCGGAATTGATCGAGCCACTCGACACAATGGCGCATCGTCTCCCAATCCGATGCGCTCCCCATGACAACGCTGACGACGGACGAAACGCGCGCTTTTTTTGCCATAGGGAGGGAGCGTAGCACAGGGTTCGCGCCGGTGTTACGGCCCTTTTTCGCTTGCTCCATCAGCATTAAGTCGCTACCACCTTCGTACGTCATGAACACACACATCTTTGCTTCGCGTCTGCGACAACGGCTCGCCTGTCTTCTTCTCTTCGCTGCGGCCGGCGTGGCCGGTTTGGCAGCCATCAACTCCTCGCGCGCGCTGAGCCGTTCGAGCGCGGCAACCGAAGCCGCGGCTTTGCGCAAAATTGCCCCCTGGGTCACAGCGCACACGGCCGACGGGCGGCAGGCAGAATTTATTGTCGTGCTAAATGATCAGGCCGACTTGAGCGGCGCGGCAGCCTTGCAAACAAAGAGAGCGAAAGGTCGTTTCGTCCGCGATGCGCTTTGGAGTAAAAAGCAAGCGACGCAAGGCCCGGTCTTGCAATGGCTCAACGATCATCACCTCGAGCACCGTTCGTTTTACATCGTCAACGCCGTTTGGGTGAAAGGTCGCGCCGAGGATGCGCTTGCGCTCGCGGAACGCCCCGATATCGCGCGCGTCGAAGGCAATCCCGAGGTGCGCAATTACCCAAATCCGCTCCCCGCGGTTCCGGCTCCCTCGCAGCCTAACGAACCCGACACGGTCGAGCAAGGCATCGCTTACACGCATGCGCCGGACGTCTGGGCGATGGGCTTTACCGGACAGGGGATCGTCATCGGCGATGGCGACACCGGTTTCCGCTGGACGCACAACGCGATCAAACCGCACTACCGCGGTTGGAATGGAGTGACCGCGGATCACGATTACAATTGGCACGATGCCATCCATACCGGCGGCGGCATTTGCGGGCCAAACTCGCCACAACCCTGCGACGACACCGGACATGGCACTCACACGATGGGCACGACGGTCGGTGATGACGGCTCGGGCAATCAGATCGGAATGGCGCCGGGCGCACAATGCATCGGCTGCCGCAACATGGATCAGGGCAACGGCACCCCCGCGCGTTACATGGAGTGCTTCGAATTTTTTCTCGCGCCGTATCCGGTGAATGGCACGCCGGCGCAGGGCGATCCCAGCAAAGCGCCGGATATCACGACTAATTCCTGGGAATGCCCGCCGAGCGAAGGTTGCTCCTCCCAAACTTTGCAGCAAACGGTGGAAGCGCAGCGGGCGGCGGGAATCATGTGCGTGGTGGCGGCGCAGAATTCCGGTCCGAGTTGTTCGACGGTGCAGAACCCTCCGGGAATCTACGACGCCGCCTATTCCATCGGCGCGCTCAACAACGGCACCGACACGATCGCGTCGTTCAGCAGTCGCGGCCCGGTCACCGCCGATGGCAGCATGCGGCTGAAGCCCGACCTGGCCGCACCCGGCACGAACGTGCGTTCGAGCTACAACAGTTCCGATACCTCCTTCGCTTTTCTCAGCGGCACGTCGATGGCGACGCCGCACGTCGCGGGCGCGGTCGCGTTGCTCTGGTCCGCCCATCCGGAGTTGCGCAACGACATCGACGCGACCGAGAACGTGCTCAATTCCTCCGCTCATCATATTCTCTCGAACGCTTGTGATTCCGGCCCGCCGACCACGCCGAACAACACTTACGGCAACGGCCGCGTTGATATTCTTGCCGCGGTCCAGCAAGCGCCCGCCTTCCAACTCACCTCGGCCGCTTCAGTGCAAATGCATGGGGCGCAGACTTTCGGCGTTCCGTTGCCGCTCACCAGTGAGCCTGGAGTCGAATGCCGCAGCACCGGAGGCCACGAGACGCTCGTTTTCACTTTCAACGACACCGTCGTTAGCGGCAGCGCCACTCTGACGAGCGGGACCGGAACCGTCGCGATGACCAGCTTTTCCGGCAATACGATGACCGTCAGCCTAACGAACGTGGCGAACGTGCAGCAAATTGCGTTGACATTGAGCGGCGTCACAAGCGCCTCTTCGCAAACGCTCGCCGACACGACGGTGCGCATGAACGTCCTGATCGGCGACGCGAATGCCGACAAGAGCGTCAGTCAACTGGATGTCAGCCTAACGAAAAGCCAGGCCGGGATGGCGCTGACGAATAGCAACTTCCGCGAAGACGTAAACGTCGATGGCGCCATCAGCCAACCGGACGTAAGCCTCACGAAAAGCAAGTCCGGAACAGGCATTCCCTAACCATCGTATCGTTGCGAATTGCGGATTTTCCTAAGACGATCTGATCGAGAGTAATTCTGGGAGGGCGGGCTGTCAGCCCGTCGTTCGCAGCGCAGCGCGAGACGACCTGTTCGCTCCGCGTTGCGCTTCGCGCAAAACCGCATCGGGCGGGCTGGCCGATGCGACGGGCTACCAGCCGCCTTCCCGGAACTGAAGTCGGTCCGCGCCTAACGACCAGCGCGCGGCCTGGATTTGACGAAGTCCCCCGGCACGCGCTTAGCGGCGCCGTCTGAGTTGCCGAGGGCTTCTTCTTCCGGCGGCAGGCAATTTTTGAAGCGATTTTTGTCGATCGCTTTCATGAACGCTTCATGCGCCGAGATGACGCCTCGCTGCAGCAACGCCCAGATGGCGTCGTCCATGAACTGCATCCTCTGCCCTCTCCCGCTCACGATCACGTCCTGCAATTTCTGCGTCGCGCCTTCTCGAATGATTGAGGCGACGGCGTGGTTCGAGATGAGAATTTCGTTCGCCGCGACGCGCCCTTCGCCGTCGGCGCGCCTAAGGAGAAGTTGCGCGATGACGCCGCGGAGCGAGTTCGCGAGCATCGAGCGCACCTGCGGCTGTTTGTCGACGGGGAAAACGTCGGTCATGCGATCGAGCGTCTTCCGGGCGTTGTTCGTGTGCAGCGTGCCGAAGACAAGCAGACCCGTTTCCGCCGCGGTGAGAGCGAGCGAGATCGTTTCGAGGTCGCGCATTTCTCCGACGAGCACGATGTCGCAATCTTCGCGGAGCGCCGCCTTCAGTCCGGCCGGAAAAGTCGCGGAATGATCCGGCACTTCACGCTGGGTGATGATGCAGAGCTTGTTCGAATGCACGAACTCGATCGGCTCTTCGATCGTGACGATATGCCGCGCGTGGGTGCTGTTGACGTAATCGACTAGCGCCGCCAAGGTCGTCGACTTCCCTGAACCGGTCGGACCGGTGACGAGGACGAGGCCGCCGCGAAGATCGCCAAATTGCCTAACGACTGGCGGGATACCGAGCTCTTCGATCGTGGCGATGCGCGTCGGAATAAGTCGAAAGACGGCGCCGTAGCCGTGCGCCTGTTTGAAAAAGTTGCAGCGAAACCGGGAACTGGCGTTCATCTCGTAGGCAAAATCGAAGTCGCCTCGCTCCTCGAAAATCTCCCAGCCTTTCGGCCCGCTGATTTCGCTCAACATTGTCGCTGCTTCCTCGCGGCTGACCGGCTCATCACGAATCGGAAGGATGTCGCCATGCCGGCGCACTTTTGGCGGCTGCCCCTCGGCGATGTGCAGGTCCGAGGCGCCTTCGTTGATCAGGACTTCGAAGAACTGATTGATATAGGGCATAGTTTGACCACGGATTACACGGATATCACGGATGGAAAAGAGGCCTGGGCTTGCAAATCCGCCACGGTGGTTTCTTCGGCAGCAGCAGGGCCGACAACCCGCTTCCAAGTCAAGGTAGCGTTTTTAAAGTTAAGGAGAAGTGCGAGAGGAAGGCCTGTGATGTTTAGATATCCCAGCATCTGGGCGATGTGCGTCTCGTTAAAGGCGGCGACTGCTTTCGGATCAACAATGATGGTGCGATCGACGATTAAGTCAGGTAGCAAATTGCCGATCATTTCTGCTCGATAAAATACCGGGAAAGACCGTTGGACGACGACCTCATGACCGCAGTGTCGCAATTCGATCGCGATCGCTCGTTCGTAGAGCTTCTCGTCAAGACCCGGCTTTAGTTCATTCAAAACTCTCATTGCAGCTCCAATGATCGCGCCACTCAGTTCCTCTTGAATCATCTTCCCCATCCGTGACATCCGTGTGATCTGTGGTTCAACGTCTGCCTTCAATATGTTCGCGCATCGCCTGTTTTTGCTCGGCGCGGGCGATGGCCTCGGCGGCGCTGATCAAGCCGGCATCAAAAAGCTGCATCAAGGATTCGTCCATCAATCGCATGCCTTGTTTGCGTCCGGTCTGGATAATGCCAGGGAGCATGAAGGTCGTGGCGTCGCGGATGACATTGGCGACGGCAGGAGTGTTGGTGAGAATTTCGAGGGCGAGGACGCGGCCGAGGCCGTCGAGCCGGGGAACAAGCTGCTGGCTGATCACACCGCGCAACGATTCACTCACCATGACGCGGATCTGATCCTGTTGATCGATTGGAAAAACATCGAGCAGCCGATCGAGAGTGCGCGAGGCGTTACTCGTGTGGAGCGTGCCGAGAACGAGATGACCGGTCTCGGCGGCGGTGATGGCAAGTGACACCGTCTCGAGATCGCGCATCTCGCCGATCACGATGACGTCAGGATCTTCCCGGAGGGCGCCACGCAAGGCCGCGCCGAAGGAGCTTGTATGCGTGTGAACTTCGCGCTGGGTGATGTGACAATGCTTCGGCTCGAAGAGGTATTCGATCGGATCTTCGAGGGTGATGATGTGTTCGCGCCGCTCCAGATTCACCTGCTCGGCGAGCGCGGCGAGTGTCGTCGACTTTCCGCTGCCGACCGGGCCGGTGACGAGGATAAGACCATTCTGATACCGCGTGAGCCGCTTCAGGTTTTGCGGTAAACCAAGCTCATCCATCGTGCGCACGCGGCTGCTGATGATGCGGAAGACGAGCTCGATGCCGAGCCGTTGCCTAACGACGCTGGTGCGAAAGCGCCCAAACTCCGTCGCATAGGCGAAGTCGACATCGCCCCGCTCGTTGAGTTGCGCCATTTGCGTGTCGCTCAGAAAACCCTGTGCAAGCGCCACGGTATCTTCCGCGGTCAGGTTAGGCATGTCCGGCCAGATGGTCTGAAGGGTTCCGTGCAGACGCCAGAGCGGCGGGGCATTTACGCCGAGGTGAATGTCGGAAGCGCCGCCTTCCTGCCCGACCGCCAGATATTGATCGACGTGCGGCGTCGAAGCAGTCTCGGCTGCGCTGGAGGGATCGGCGGACATGCGGACGCGCCAAGAATAAGAAAGCGCACCGGCGGCGTCGACGGAAATCAGGCCAAAACGTTGCCGAAAGCGCGGTTTCTAGGGCGGCGCCTGGCGGGCGAATTTGAAGACAACTTTGGGCAACCGGCGCGGCCGCCCTACAATTCCCGCGGGGAAAGCAACTTTTCGGACAGACTTTAACGGCCCCAAGGCCGCGACGAAGAGTGGCTTTTCTTCTGCCCGAATTTTTTCGCGGCGTAATTCATCAGGATCGGCTGGAGAAAAGTCATGCCGATCTTGATCGCGCCGAGCAGCGCTCCCGATTCGAGTAGGGCCTTGTTCGGAGAGCGCACCTTTCCGCCGCCAGCGCTGAGATAGATCTTGCGCGTACGCGCGCGAAGGAGCGCGACGAGCAGGCCAACGGCGATCGCGCTTCCGACCCAGAGAACCGTGTGTCGTTGAAACGCCTTCTTGAACTTGAGCGGAAAGTTGAGCTCATTCCGCAGGCCGCCTAAATCTCGCGCCACCAGCTCGCGCGAGCGGCGAATCTTCTCCCGCAACTCTACGCGGCTTTCGTTTGATCCAGATTTTTCAGCCATTCGGTATCTTCTTTTAATACTGCTGCGGTGTCGCGGAAGAGGGCGTGTTTCACCTGGCCGCGGGCAATGATGAGGCAAAACAGTGCGCCAGCGAAATGGATGAGGGCCACACAGAGCGCAGTCCAAATCCAGGAGATCCCAATCAGATGCGCCACTCCCACGATCGCGAAAACGATGAGAAAAACATAACCCGTGAGCATAAGGATGAGCGCGGCGATCCCGCAGACGACGAGGGTGACAACGCGTAGCAGGGCAGACTTCGCTTCCTTCGAAGCGAGGCTGAGCCGGCTCTCGACGAAACGCGTCCCCGAACTGACCAGGGCCCCGAAATTGGCCCGGAGCCCCTTATGTCCGGCCGGGTTGCGAAACGGCATCGGATGATTCGCCATCCGCTGTTGCCTAACGACGGAAAATCAAGCCGAGGACAAACCCGACTCCGAGCGCGGTAAAAATCGCCTTCGTCGGATTTTCGCGAACGTACTGTTCGCTATCCTCCTGAAAACCGCGGACGCGATAGCGGGCATCGTTCCAAACTTCTTCGGCGCGACCGCGATACTCGCCCGCGACGGCACCGGCCGCTGATTTGAAATCATCTGCGGCTTTGCGGGCATGGGAGACGCCGCTCTCGACATTCTCCTCCGCGGCAGGTGGAACCGCTTCGCTCACGCTTTCTGGCACCTTGTTTTCGTCGATGTTCTCTTTGTCTTTCTTCATTGTCTTAAACCTTTCTTCAAAATTGCCGTCACCCCGGGGCTCGCGGTGGCAGTTCTCGCCAAAGGATACGCAACTCATCCGCGCCTCGCGCTTACGCATTTTATGAGGCAAACGTGCCCGAGGCGGTGACTACTTCGCGCGGAAAATGATGCGCGCCTTGGTCAGATCGTATGGGGACAATTCCACCTCCACCTTGTCGCCGGGAACGATGCGGATGAAATGTTTGCGCATTTTGCCCGAGATGTGCGCGAGGACGTTGCGCTGCCCGGCCAGATCGACCCGGAACATGGTGCCCGGCAACACTTGAGTCACCGTTCCTTCGGTCACGATCTGCTCTTCCTTCGGCACTTGGGACTATGCCTCAGTGTCGTTAGGTGCGCAAACTTCTGGCAGTTGTAGCGGTCCTTTATTTGTTTTCCGCTGCTCACTCTCCGCCTAACGATACTTCCGGCAGATAAGTCCTCAGCGTGTCGCGTTCCCACCATTGCCCGGTCTTCCGATGCTCGGCGACTGTGCTGAAATGGTAGCTGTACGTGTCCGCGCGCAGGTAGCGCGGCGGTTTGTCCGGGAACGGATTTTTCTCCAGCAACCGCACCACAGCGGGCTCGTTTTGGAGTAAACGGAACACCAATCCGAGAAACCATCGGTTCTGCCGCACATCGCTCAGCGCGGCGAACCACATCTGCCAATCGAGTCGCGGTTGATGGGGCTGCACCCAGCCCGGCATCCGATCGAGCGGCCCGGCTTTCCACTTAAAAATATACGGCTTCCACTCCAGGCCGTCGGCGCTCCCTTCGATGATGATCTCGGGACGTTCCTTCGTCATCACGCGGAAGAGGCCGTAGCCGCTGACGATCCGGAAAGGCGCGAGCTGGCGGTAAATCCAGGCAATCGGTCGCGGCCAATCGGCCCCGGTTTTGAAGCCTTCGTAAATCAACATCGCGTTCACCGGCAGAGTGAGGAGGAGGATGAACGCCGGCACCCAAACCGGCCAGCGCCATCCGGCGATTGGCGCGGGTTTCGTTAGGCGGCGAACCAAAACAGAGTCATCGACGAGGAGCAGGCAGAGCGCGATCGTAAGGAGATTGAAAAAGGCGTAGTTGCCGGTGAGGCCGATGCAGATTTGCAGAAAAATCGTCGCCGCGCAGGCGATCAAGCGCAGGCGGCGCGGAAACCAAAACAGGAACGGGCAAAGGACCTCGATTACGAGTGTGAGCGCGGTCGAAAAATGCTTGAACCATTCCGGCGATTTGTCAGCCCACCAGCCGATCACTGTCGGGAGTGGCTGCGTCCAATAGTGATAATCGAGCCCGGTCAGATTCCACCAGGAGGCGTCGCCGCTCGTCAGTTTCACCACGCCCGACATGAACATGAGTTTGAAGAGAAGAACGTGGAGGAGAAAGACCGCGATCGGTGAGAGCGGTGCCGGCGGGTTGCGTCGGAGAAACCAGCGCCAAGGCGCGAGGAAGATCGCGAGAAAGCCCGTTTCGAGGAGAAGGATGTCCCATTGAAAACTGAGGAACGTCTGACCAACAATCGTCAGCGAGAGGTAAGAGGCAAAGAGCAGGGCGAGAGAGAGAATTGGTGCAAAGCCCGCGATCAGAAGGACCGAAAGGACCGCGCCCGCGCCGCAGAGGAAGTGGAGAAATGCGTTGCTCGAATTCAACCAGCAGAGCGTCGGGAGAACGAAACCTGAGCTGCCGCCGAGCTGTTCGTGCGCGGCGGTGAGAAAATCCGGAAGCGGCAGGATGCCCTTGGCACCGATCAATCCGTCGACCTGCACCCAGAGCGAGACGAACGCGATCAGATAAATCAACCCGAGCAGCCGCAGAAACAAGCGTCGCGCAGTCTGATAAGTGGGGCGTCGCACGTCATTCCCCCAGAGCAGCCAGGTGATTTTGTGCGCGAGAACGCGATGTCCGGCGATGAAGCGATAGACGAATTCCGAGATCGCCGCGAACCCCGGCACGTGCTCGTAACTCCAGCGCGCGGGAGCGAATCGGAGCCCCTCGCCTAACGAACGATAAACCGCCTTCGCGCCGCTGAAGACGCGGCCATCACGCTCGATCAAGTGCACTGCGCGCTCGAACTGTTCGCGCGGGATTTCGGGAAAAGGAACAACCGCATCCTGCAGCGGCTGGTAATCAACTGCCGTACCGGTCTCTTCTCGCCAACGCGCGATCCAGAGATTGCAAAAGCCGCAATCTCCGTCGTAAACCATGAGCGGTTTCGGCGGTGGCTTCGCGACGTTTGTGCTACGCGCGGGATCAGACACGAAGCCAAGTTCGTGCGACAGCAACTTTGCGCACCTCGCTTTTTTGCGCGCGCCGTGGACGTTTCACCCTGCGAAACGCGCGAATGGTGTTCTTCGGCAGACCCGCACGCCGGGTTTCGGAGAGTGACCCCTCTACAGCGCAAACTCCGCCCAGACCGGAGCGTGATCGGATGGCTCCTTGCCTTTGCGCATCTCGCGATCGATTCCGGCCGCCCGACATGCGGCCGATAGTTCGCAACCAGCAAGAATCGCATCAATGCGCAGTCCGCGATTTTTCGGAAACGAAAGCATCCGGTAATCCCACCAACTGAAGAGCCCCGGCTCTGGGTGCAGCAGGCGCAAGGTGTCGCTCAGCCCGATCTCGCAGAGCCCGCGAAACGCCGCCCGCTCGCCCTCCGAGCACATGATGGCGCTGCGCCAGAGCACCGGGTCGTGCACATCCTCGTCGTTAGGCGCGACGTTGAAATCGCCGCAGACGAGCAATCGTTCGAGGGCCGGCTCCCTTTCGCGGAGACAATTCGTTAGGCGCCGATACCATTCCATTTTGTATCTGTAAGCGGACGAGCCGATTGCCTGCCCGTTCGGCGCATAAACCGAAACCACCCGCACATCGCCGACGCTCGCAGCGATCACCCGCGCCTGCGGATCGTCCACCTCATCGCAAAGCCCAATCCGCACATCGCGCAGCGGCTCTTTGGCGAGAATGGCGACCCCGTTGTAGGACTTCTGTCCGTGGAAAGCGGCATCGTATCCGGCATTGCGCAGCAGCTCTTTGGGAAACTGTTCGTCGGTGCACTTCGTCTCCTGAAGACAAACGATGTCCGGACTCGTCTCGCGCAACCAATCCAGCAAACGCTCCTGCCGTTTGCGCAGCGAGTTGATATTCCATGAGGCGATCCGCATTCCGCCCCTCCTGTAACGGCAGCGCACTCGGCCCGCAATCAATCGTGCTCGTGCTCGCAATCGATCCCCTTTTTCGATCACGAGCAGGAGCACGAGTAGGATTTTAAGACTAAAGCTCGATCTCAACCCCCGGCGGCGGCACGATGATCTCGCTTTCCAGCAACGCGGCGCTCACTGCCGCGCGCATCCACTCCACCGCAGGAACACCGCCGTGAACCAACACCACCTTGCGCGGCGCAACTGTCTTGATGTAGGCGAGCAATGACTCCCGGGGCGCGTGCGCGCTGAATTGAAACGTCTCCAGCTGGCAGCGGCGCCTCTGCGGCGGCTCGTCTTCATCCAGCTGCACAAGTGATTCCGGCGCGCTCGCGCGCAAAACGCCCGCGGGCGATTCCGGATCGGCATAGCCCACGAAAAAGATCGCGTGCTCCGGCTTCTCGAGGAGACGGCGCGCGAAAATGTTCGAGAGCGTTTTCGGCGTCATCATCCCGCTGGAAAGCGCGTAAATTCGCCCGGGCCGCGCAGGCGCTTCGCGAATGGTTCTACCGTTCAGAACAAAGGGCGCGACCTCGGGGAAAAGCTCCAGCCGCGGGACAACGCGAGGTGTGCTGGCAGCGCGGCGATCGTAGATCTCCGTCATCTTCGCACTCAATCCGCCGATGTAGATCGGCACATCGGCGAGCGCCTGCGCGCGTTTGAATTGATAGAGCATCGTCAGGATTTCCTGCGTCTTGCCGAGCGCAAAAACCGGCACGAGCACGCAGCCGCCGCGCGCAAAGGCGCGATTGAGCGCGGCCGCGAACCGTTCCTCTTCCGCGGCGCGACTGAAGCCTGCGGGCAACGGCGAATCGCCACGCGTCGTCTCGATGATGAGCACGTCGATCTCGGTCTCGGGAAAGTCCGCGCCCTTGGTCAGCGATTGATCGTCGAAATTGACATCGCCGGTATAGAAAACGGTCCGCCCTTCGATGTGCAGAAGAATGCCAGCCGCCCCGAGCACATGCCCAGCGCGCCAGAATTCAAAAGTGATCTCGCCCGTATCTTCCGGCCGACTGCGTTCCCCCGCAAGCGTGAACGGCTGTCGCACCCGAGTGTGCCGCCACAGATCCGTCGCGCGCCCGGTCTCGCCGTGGGTGTAGAGCGGATACACCCCCACCCCGACTTCCTCGCGTTGCCGCGTCATCACGTTCACCGAATTGTGCAGCAAAGCCTCGCCGATTTGCGCCGTGGGTTCGGTCATGAAAATCGGCGCACCCGGCTGCTGCCGCATCAGCACGGGAAGCGAACCGATGTGATCAAGATGCGCGTGTGAGATGAGGGCGGCACCGACGGGGCGACCGGCGAGCGCGGCGAGATTGGGCAGCGCGAGATCGCCTTCCTCCTTCGGGTGCATCCCGCAATCGAGCACCAGGCCCTGTCCGTTTGCGCCGAGATAATAACTGTTGGCGCCGATCTCCGTGCGCCGGGTCAAGTTGATGAACTTCAAAACGGGCGACCAGCTTGCCGGGTCT
>DASXPA010000029.1:0-5108 GCA_036493915.1 Chthoniobacterales bacterium
GGGAGCGCGATTCCATTGGATTTTAGCGAGGGCCCGATAGCACGAATAAGAACCTTCTTGGGAGCGTTGCCGGTAATGATAAAACCGCCAATCAGAACATTGTCGCCGGTGCCAACCGCCAGACGAGTGGAAATGTTCCGCGTGCCTGCGGGGCGAACAAAAAACGTCAGTGGGCTGGTCGCAGTGCCGGAGGAATTGGTGGCAAAGAGCTGCACGTTCGTTACTACTCCGCCGGAGAGCTGAGGACCGGGTAGAGGACCAAGAGTGCCCGGGAAAACTCCCGAGATCAGCCCTGTTGCCTGATCGAGGCCTAATCCCGCCGGGAGAGCGAAGACATTCTGGTAATCGATGTCATCGAAAGGATCTTGAGCTGAGGTTACGATCTGGTAGTTCAACGGTTGCCCGGCCTCGAGGAAGGCTTGAGTCGAGCTTGTGATGACGGGTAGATCGGGATCCGAACTAAAGGTCAGCTCCAATGTTCCTATGGTCGTTAGGCTACCATCCGTCACCTTTAATGTCACTGCAGAGCTACCGTCGTTAGTCGCGCTTCCGGTGATTTCTCCGGTAACGTGATCGATGCTCAGGCCCGCCGGGAGTCCGGTCGCGCTCACACGCGCCGCGGGGCTCGCCCCCTGGGTAACGACTTGAAAGAAAAACGGCTGACCCGTGCGTCCGGTGGCGCTTGTGCTGCTCATGATCACCGGGCCCGAGGTGGGAAACGGTTGCACCGTGAGGGTAAGGGTTGCATTCGCATCCCCATCTTCGTTCGAGGCACTTAGCCCAACAGAGAATGTCCCGACATCCGCCGGCATTCCCGAAATGACTCCCAAATTCGAGTCAAAATTCAGCCCTGACGGGAGGTTGGTCACGTCGAGCGAACTCGCGTTGCTCGCCAGGAATTGATAAACGAACTGCTCATTAACGGTGCTCGTAGCATCGAGGGGACTTGTGATTACCGGAGGAACGAAAGGTGCGAGTCGCCCGATGAATTCGCGCGTCGCGCTGCCGCTCCCGCCGCCGCCCAACGTAGTGAACGAGCCGCCCACGAGGATCTCGCCCGGTGTCTCTTCGAGCAAGGCCAGGACGGCTCCGTTCGCGCCGGGGTTAAAAGTTGCGTCGAGCGCGCCGTTCGCGCTCAGCCGCCCGATGTCACTGCGAGCAACGTTGCCGATGCCGCCGCCCATGTTGGCAAAGGAACCGCCCACCAAAATTTTGCCATTAGTCTGCAAGGCGAGGGAATCAACCTCGCCATCGGTGCCTGGATTAAAACCAGCGTCTACGGTTGCATCGGCATTGAATCTCCCGATGAAGTTGCGCGCAGTGGTGCCAGTGCCGACCCCCAGGGTGGTAAAGTTACCGCCGACCACCACCTTCCCACTCGTCTGTTCCGCCACGGCACGGACAGTCCCGTTCGCGCCAAACACAAACCCCGCGTCGATTGTTCCATCCGCATTCAAGCGGCCGATGTTACTGCGCGCGATTGAAGCACCGCCGCCCAACGCAGTGAAACTGCCGCCGACCAATATCTTGCCATCACCCTGAATCGCCAAGACGAGGACCGTGCCATCCGTCCCCGGATCGAAACTCGCGTCGAGCGTGCCGTCAGCATTGAGGCGGGCAATGGACGCGCGCGCCGTGTTCTGCACCGTCGAAAAGCCGCCGCCGATGAGGATTTTGCCATTGCTTTGCCGCACCAAAGTTTGGACGAAGTCGTTGGCATTGGGATCGAACCCCGCATCGACGGTGCCGTCAGCATTGAGGCGTCCGATGTTATTGCGAGGGGTAGAGGCGCCGCTGTCGCTCCCCAGCGCCGTGAACGAGCCGCCGACCAGGATCTTGCCGTTAGGCTGCACGGCGAGGGCAAAAACCGTTCCAGTGGCCCCCGGATCGAAATTTTGATCCAGCGTCCCGTCCTTGTTTAGCCGCCCGATGTGGTTGCGGACACTGAACACCCCATCATTGCCAGCGAGCTCGGTAAAGTCGCCGCCGACGAGAATTTTTCCATCCGCTTGCAGCGCGATTGCCCTGATCGGGCCAGTGGCGCTGGGGTGAAATCCGTCGACGTTCGATTGTGCCCGGGCGGTTGGAGCAAAGAGAAAGAAGAGCGCGAAAAGCGCGAGCGTCATGCTGCCTAACGATCTTCGGGCCATGCTTATCATCGTCTCGGTCCGCGACTGGCTGGGTCCCGCTTGCGATGATATCGAGTCGGTGACGAACATTTGCGCCTTTCTTAAACCACCTTTCGCGCGCGCCGCGAAGTTAAATTATAGATGCGTCCCGGCGTTGAGCAACCGCGGCGGAGCGCACGAGTCTTCGCGTACCGTTCGCGGTGTGTCGTTGCGAACTCGTTAGGCTAAAACTTCTGGAACGTTGCAAAAGCCGCTACGGACAGAATGAACATCCAGGCGAACTTTCGGGCCGTTCGGCGCGGCGCCGAACGGAGCACGCGAGGCGCGTGCGCTTCCCGGAAAACGACGCGATGCGTTACATGTGCTCGATCACATTATCGCCAAACTCCGAGCACTTGATTTCCGTCGCGCCTTCCATCAGCCGCGCGAAATCGTAGGTGACCCGCTTGCTCGCGATCGCCCCATTCAAGCCTTTGATGATCAGGTCGGCCGCTTCCGTCCAGCCCATGTAGCGGAACATCATTTCGCCCGAGAGAATGACGGACCCCGGATTCACTTTGTCCTGATTCGCGTACTTCGGCGCGGTGCCGTGGGTCGCTTCGAAGACGGCGTGGCCGGTGATGTAGTTGATGTTACCGCCGGGCGCGATGCCGATGCCGCCGACCTGCGCAGCGAGCGCATCGCTCAGGTAGTCGCCGTTGAGATTTAACGTCGCGATGACGTCGAAATCTTCCGGGCGAGTGAGGACCTGTTGGAGGGTGATGTCGGCGATGGCGTCTTTGATGACGATGCCTGCGCCCGGTTTGCCTTCCGGAATCTTGCACCACGGGCCGCCATCGATTTCCTCCGCGCCGAAATACGATTTCGCGATCTCGTAACCCCAATCGCGGAACGCGCCTTCAGTGAACTTCATGATGTTCCCCTTGTGCACGAGGGTGACGCTTTTGCGTTGGTTCCTGATCGCGTAACTGATCGCGCTGTGAATCAGGCGCACGCTGCCCGAACGGCTGACGGGTTTGATCCCGATGCCGACCATGACGTCGTCCTTCTCCGGTGCGCCGACGCTCTTCCAATAGGTGGCCGCTTTTTCCTTCGTGCCGAAACGAATTTTCTCGAACGCTTTCGGGAATTCCTTCTCGAGAAAGGCGAGCACTTTATTCGCTTCCGGTGTTCCCGCGGCCCACTCGATCCCGGCATAAATGTCTTCGGTGTTCTCGCGAAAGATCACCATGTCCACTTTCTCCGGGCGCTTCACGGGAGAGGGGACGCCTTGGAAATATTGCACCGGCCGCAGACAAACGTAGAGGTCGAGCATCTGGCGCAGGGCGACGTTGAGCGAGCGAATCCCGCCACCGACTGGCGTCGTTAGGGGGCCTTTGATGCCGACGAGATATTCGCGAAAAGCCGCCACGGTGTCGTCCGGGAGCCAGCTGTCGAATTTGTCTTTCGCGGCCTGACCGGCGAAAACCTCGAACCAGGAAATCTTCTTCTTTCCGCCGTAGGCATTTTCGACGGCGGCATCCATCACCCGCACGCTCGCAGCCCAGATGTCGGGTCCGGTGCCGTCTCCGCGAATGAAGGGAATGATCGGCCCGTCCGGCACATTGAGTTTGTCGGTGCGGGTGATTTTTTCTCCCGCGGGCGGAGTGAGGTCTTTGTAAGGCATGGCGGGAATTGTAGAGGCCGCTGTCTCAGCGGCAAATATTTTCACCGCGGATTGCGCCGATAGAACGGATGAAAACAAGCAGGGGATCAGCTTTAGGAGGACGCGTTGCGCCTCACGCTCCTCATCCGTGCCGTAACGGATTCGAAGGAGCGGCCGGGCTTTCAAGTCCGCGTCATCCGCGGTGAAGAAATCTTGCTACGCGAGCCGGTAAACGATGCGCGCCTTTTCCACGTCGTAGGGGGACATTTGCAGGCGCACGCGATCGCCGGTCGTCAGGCGGATGAAGCGTTTGCGCATCTTGCCTGAGATGTGCGCGAGCACGATGCGCTCGTTCGCCAATTGCACGCGAAACATGGTGCCGGCGAGCACGGCCAGCACCTTGCCTTCGATCTCGATCGCTTTCCTGGGATCAACCGCCATTTTTTAGAGAAAGAGCAAGCCGGCGCCACGAATGAGCGCCGGCTCGCAGATTTAAAAACGGGCGATTATCGACGAGCGCCGGCGAATTGACGGGGGCGTTCTTCGCGCGCGCGCGCCTCGTTGACCGTGAGCGCACGGCCTTGTATTTCCTTGCCGTTGAGGGCGGAGACAGCGGCGTTGGCGCCGGCGGCATCGGAGAAGGTGACGAAGCCGAAGCCGCGCGAGCGGCCGGTCTCGCGATCGTTGAGGATGACGACGTCGGTGACGGTGCCATGCTGCTCGAAGAGGTCGCGCAGATCGTTTTCAGTGGTCTCAAAAGAGAGATTTCCTACGTATAATTTCATTGTGTGATTTGTTGGAGCAATACCTGCGAGCTACAGAGCCGTTCCCGGGAATCGGGTTTCAAATCACCAATGAGGAAACTCACCTGACGATCTACCGCACTACGAACAGAACAGAACTAATCCAAGAGCGCGCACCTTCGTCTGCTTTGGGAAATATGCAAACGCGTCGCGAGCGAGGTCGAATCAGCGCGGGCCGCAACCTTCATTGCGAAAATCGGCGGATCGCAAAAAGACGATCGCCCAGTCTCAGTTGGCCTTTCTTCTTGGAAAGTCATTAGGCGCTCTTGCCGCATCCCATCTCGCACCAGATCCTGGGGGTCAAATTTTTCGGCGGAACTTCTCGCGAAGCCGTCGAGGAGATCACCCGCCGCGGAGGATTATTGGTCGATCCTGCCGCGCCTTCGGATGATCAATCTTTGTCGAGACGAAGCCTATCGACGGGCCTTGCTCGCCGCCGATCTCGCGATCGCGAATTCCTGCAGAATCGAAAGATTCCGGATGATCGAGGCGAATTTTTGTGTCGCGCCATATATGACCCTCCGGTCAAAA
>DASXPA010000030.1:0-7373 GCA_036493915.1 Chthoniobacterales bacterium
CGATTCACAAGATTAGAATGAGCAAGCTCACGAAGCGCGACATTGTTGTCTCCATCAGCAATAAAACCGGCATGGTGCAGCATCAGGTCTTTGACGTGGTGCAGCGAACCCTTGACGAAATCACCGATAGCCTCGCCCGTAACGTTGCGGTCGAGTTGCGCAATTTCGGCATCTTCCAACCGCGACTAACGAAGCCGCGTGTCGGCCGCAACCCGAATCAGCCGGGCAGCAGTTTCACGATTCCTGCCCGGGCGACGGTGAAATTCAAAGCCGGCAAGGTTATGCGGCAGCGGGTGGAAAAACTCTCCCGCGAAATGAAAGAAGCGGAGGCGCGCCAGGAGAGCGGCCCGCGCGAGACGGCATCGGTTTCGCTTAACGGCGACTAAGGCTCGGCTTCGGTGAGCCATACCGCGATCAAGCTCTTATGATGGCGGTGAAGCGTGTCATTCTAAGCGAAGCGAAAAGCTTGTCCTGAGATTTTGACGTAACCCCCTGCCATGCCCAGGGTAAATCCAGAGGCTCTTGTCCGGGCTGCCTCCGGATTAGAATCGGAATGACAACCTTGTTTTTGGAGGACGGTTGGCCGCCCGGCTTTCCGCGATAGAAGCCGCGCTGGATCCTGAGTTCCTTCATCCTCTCGTCGCGTTCCCAAATATTTCCCGCGAAAGGCGAATCCGCTTTGTGCCCTCCGCGCGAATGAGCTAGACATCCATCCTCTATGAAAAAATTCTTTCGTCTGGTCCCGCTGCTTGCGCTCGTTCTCGCTGCACCCGCTTGGGCAGGTTCCGAAATGGACGGAAAATCGGCCGTCAATACGTCGGCAGCGTCACCCGAAAGCGTGCCGCTCGACATTTTCAATCTCGAGAGCGCCTACGATTTCGAGAGCGACCTCAACCACGGCGGCAGTCACGGGAAGCAGGCGTTGATTCAAAACCAGCTCGAGTACGGACATCGCCTCAAACTTTCAGGCAACCTTTACGTCCACGTAGGCGTTGCCTACGACCGCTACGATTTTGGCAGCACGAGCGCGCTGGTGCCGAACCATCTCCAGTCGCTCGCCGGCGTCCTCGGCGTGGATTTCATGCACGGCACCGATGTCGGGGCGTTCTTCCAGGTGCGCCCGGGCTTTTATACTCAGAACGACTTCGGCATTTCCTCCTTCGACATCCCGATTACGATCGGTCGCATTTTTGTTCTGGAAGAGGACAAGCTCTACGTTTTTGCCGGCGCGAACGCTTCCTTTCTGCGCGGCGGTTATCCGGTGATCCCTCTCGCAGGCGTCATCTGGATCCCGAATGATCAATGGCGTTTGATGGCGGTAGTACCGGAGCCGAAGCTGATCTATTCGGCGACGAAGAAGCTCGATCTCTATCTCGGCGGCGAATTCGCCGGCGGCTCCTATCGCACTGACACCAATGCCGGCATTCAGCCGCACAAGCTGAGCGGGGCGCAGGTCGATTTTACTGACTATCGCGCGGGCGTCGGCGTCTCCTATGCGGTGAACAAGACCTTCACCGTCGACTTCGGCGCCGGTTATTCGATCCAGCGGCATTTTGCCTTCCATCGCGCCGGGGAAAACTACCGTACCGATCCATCTCCTTTTCTCCGACTGGAGATGAAGGCGTCGTTCTAAGTTGCTCCCGGATGTTTCGATGAAGCAGCTACAGTCGTTAGGCAGGTGCCTCGGCTGGTGTGCGGCCGCGCTGCTCGCGACGGCTTCGGCGAAAGCCGGTCCGCTTGAAGAGCTGAAGTCGCTCTCGCAACTCCCGGGAATCGATCTGGCGAAACTAAAGGGCGGCGAAATTCTCACTCAACGCGGGCCGGAAGGAAACTTCGCGCGCGGGATTTCCGCTGCATCCTGCTACTTCGTCCACGCGTCGATCGCCGTCGTCGGCGAACAGCTCTTGCATTGGGACCCAACGAAACATCCTAGATCGGACTCCCGCCTTTATCGCGAATACGGCTTTCCTTCGCCGCGAGTAGCGTTCCAGACTTTACGCCTCGATCAATCCATCCCGAACGACCGCTGGCTGCTCGATCACACCCTCGGTATCGCGGACGGTGTGGCCGCCGATAATCTCCATCTCACCGCGGCGGAAGTGAAACTGATCCGTCAAGATGTCCCCAAAAAAGGCGCGGCCTCGCCGCAGGCGAGGGTTGCGCGCGCGAACGATGTCTGGGGCGAAATCCTGCGGCGGCGGAGTGACAGCCTTGGCCGCGGCGGGATCGCAGCCGTCGCGCCTTATGACAGCAACCCCTCCATTTCTCCGGGCTCGGAATTTCGTGGTTTGCTCACGCTCAACGCCGCCGCCGCCAAACATTTCCGCCCGGTCCTGAACGCGAAGCCGCTTACTGCCAGCGGAGCATCCGCCGACGAAGCGGTTGGTTATTGGGAAACGACGATCGTTCGCGGTCACACCACTCTGCAGCTCGGTCTCTTCAGCGCGCGCAAATCCGCCATATCATGGCAACTGGCCGACTGCGTTTACTATCCTACGGACACTTACTTTATGGCGCTCGATGTTTACCAGCTCTGGCCGGTCGATGGCGGGACGCTGGTCTGGCAGGTGAGCTTCGTCTCGGCGCCGTTCCGCACTTATCTCGGCGGCGTCGATCGCTACATTGCCGGGAAACAGCTCACGCAGGAAACGCTCGATACAATCAAGACTTTCCGTGCGGCTGTTGAACGCCGGTAAAGCCGCTACTCTTCGATGCGCTTGAGGAGGAGCGCCGCGCCGAAGAAAGTTACGATCGCGCCGACGAAGAGAAAAATGAGATCGCCGGTGTAAAAGCTGACGCTCGCGCGATAAAGATTCACCAGCCGAAACGCCCGGCAAAAGTGCGTCAACGGAAAGAACTCCGCGAGATAGCGAATCGCCTGCGGCAACTGCTCGAGCGGCGCGAACGCGCCCGACAAAACAAAGACCGGGAGCAAAAAGAAAACCGAAAGCTGGATCGCCTGCGTCTGCGTGCGCGAAAAAGTGGAGATGAGCAACCCCAAGCCTAACGAACAAAGGAGGAAGAGCAGACAGATGACACCGAGCATGAGCGGTTGATGGAAAGCGACGGCAAAATGCCGCCCTGCCACTGCCGCGACCACAAGAATGAGCAGGATCGAGATCGCGAGGTAAGGCAGCATTTTCCCGATCACGATCTCGTTCCGCCGCAGCGAGGTGACCATAAGTTGATAGAGCGTACCCGACTCCCGCTCGCGAGCGATCGTGCAGGCAGTCAGCGTTACTGTGAGTAACTGCAAAATAAGCCCGATCACTCCAGGCACGACATACTCAATGAAACGCTCCTGCGGATTGTAGAGCACGTGAGATTTCACATTCCATTGCGTCATCGAAGAGACGAATTCCTTCCGCACGTCGAGCGGCAACTTCTTCGCCAGGTCGATCACGCCTTCGGGGAGCGACTCCACCATCGCGTCGCGTTGCTGTTTCTGAAAATCCCCGAGACTTTCCTGCACCCGGCCTTCCAGCTCACTCGCCGTGTTCGTATCGGAACCATCGAGATAGAGCGGCAACGGCAACGGATCACCGTTCTTGAGACTCGCGCCCCAACCCGCCGGAATGATCAGTGCCGCGCGCACGCCTTGCTCGAGCAGATCGGGCCGGCCCTTGGTCATGCCGGGCAGCTGTTTCCACTTAAACGTGGTCGTCTTCAGGAGTTGCTCGACGAAGCTGTCGGCCAGCGGCGACTGGTCCGCATTCTCGAGCAACGCCGGCACGTCGGTCGAGGAAGTGCTTTCAAATGCATGGCCAAAAATGAGCGTAAAGACCGGCGGCAAAATCAGCAGAAGCACCAGGATGCGCCAATCACGATAGATATGGATGAACTCCTTCCGCGCGACGCTGCCGACGGCCTGGAAACTAAAACGACCTCTCATGGCAAGGCCGCCTTATTCAACATCGCGTCATAGCCCTGCGAGTAAGCCGTGAAGACATCTTCCATATCCGGTTCTGCCCAACGATGGCCTTTCAGTTGCAGATCGTCGAAAGGCCAGCGCGTCTGCCATTCCTCGATCAACTTTTCCGCTTCCGAAGCGTAGACGCGCAGGCTGCCGCTGCGCAAGGAGACGCCGAGCACGCCGGGGACCTCGCGCAGCCTAACGAGTGCGGGCATGAGCGGTTTGACCTCGAGCTCGAGCAACTTCGCCTTGAACGTTTCCATGAGCGCGCGCGGCGATGCTTTCGCGAGAAGTCGGCCGTTATCGATGAAGCCGACATCGGTGCAGCGCTCCGCTTCATCCATGTAATGGGTCGTGACAAAGATCGTGATCCCGCTATCGCTCAGATTGTAGAGCAAATCCCACATCTGCTGGCGATGCACCGGATCGAGCCCCGAGGTCGGTTCGTCGAGAAAGACCAGCGGCGGCTCGTGCACCAGGGCGCAACCGAGCGCGAGCAGCTGCCGCATTCCGCCCGACAACTTCCCCGCAAATGCGTGATGTCGTTTCGCCAGATCCATCTGCGCGAGCAGCGCCTTAATCCGCGGTTCCATCTTATTCGGCGGCACCCCGTAGGCGCCGGCGAAAAAGCGCATGTTCTCCATCACCGTGAGATCGGGATAGAGACTGAACTTTTGCGCCATGTAACCAAACCGCGCCCGCACCGAATAGCGCTCGCGCCAGATGTCGCCGCCCACGATCGTTGCCGCCCCGGATGTCGGCCGCAGCAACCCGCAGAGCATGCGCATCGTCGTCGTCTTGCCCGCGCCGTTCGCGCCGAGAAATCCGAAAATCTCGCCGCGCCCGATCCGGAGTGAAAGGTCACGCACCGCCGCAACGTCACCGAAGACTTTCGTTAGGCCATTAATCGAGACGATGGGTTCAGCCATGGGTTTACGTTCTTCACAGGAAAGCGCACTCAGTTCCAAGGCGCAAACCCGCGGAACCGCGCCGAGCCGCGATTCTCCAAAGTAACCTTCGTTACATCGCAAATGAAAACACTTCCGCTTCTCCTTCTCGTCGCTCTCATTCCAACCGCCGCGCTCGCCGATCCGGTGAGCGAGATGGCGGGTTTCTCTGTCTTTGGAAAAGTCGATCTCGGCGAACTCGCCCACGGCGAGATCAAGACCGCGGCCAGCCCGCCGATGAGCACGCCGCGCTATCTTTCAGTGCAGAGTTGTTTCGTCGTGCCGCGCAGCCCGGCGCAGGTCGTGCAAGCGATGAAGCAGTTTAATCCGACGGCTCACCGCGAGTTGAAGGTTTATCTGCACTCCGACCTGCCCTCTTCGCCCTGGGCCGCCAATTTTTCCAAGCTGCAAAACCCGCCGAACAGTTCGCCGGTGAAGGCGCTGACTGCGGCGACGGAAAAGATGTCGCCCGAGCTGCAATTGAGCCGCGCAGAAGCGCAGAAGTTTTCCGCCGGCAAACCGGTCTTCGCGTTCTGGACTGATGTCCTCACGAAACGCGCGCAGGATTTCGTCCACGGCGGCGCGCGCGCCGAGGCGACTTACGATCACACCGGCGCAGCGGTGCAGCCCGGGCAGGAATTTTCCGGACTCGTTAGGCAACAAGGCCAGGTAAACAAACAATTCGGCAGCTTTCTCGGCGCGACCGGCCTGATCGGCGGCCGCGGCTCGCTCAAGCCTGACCTGTATTGGGAGCTGCTCCAGGTAGAAGACGATGGCGTTCTCACCCTCGGCGCGTCCTACAAGCACGCCACCTCCGGCGGCGGTTATCAGGTGACCGATGGACTCTACTACGCAAGCGGTGGCTATTACGTCTCGCTGACGCTTTATCAACTGTGGCCGGTCAATGTCGGCGGCCGCGCTTCTACTCTCGTCTGGCGCGGCGACTTCATCTCTGCAGCGTCGTTAGGCGAGCTGCACGGCATCGAGCGGATTGCCTCCGAGGGCGCGATGAAAAAGGAAATTTCCAAGGCGGTCAGCATCTTTAAGAGCGAGGCTGGGCGATGACCTTCCGCAGGTTTCTTTCCGGCCTCGTTGCCATTACGCTTCCCGTCGTTGCCTTCGCTGGGAGCGACAAGGAAGTTGCCAGCAACAACCTAGCCGCACCCGCCGTTGCTCCGCCACCTTTCCGCTTTTCCGGCGAGTTGCTCGTCGAGCAGTCTTTCGGCGGCGGCTCCGATGTCGCGCGCGAAAATTTCCATATCAACGACTTCGAGGAGGCTTATACGAACCTGAAGTTCGTTTACACCCCAAGGGTCAAATACGGGATTATTCGCGCGGGCGCGCAGTTCGAACGTTATTCCTTCGGCTTCGACCATGGCGGCGCGCAACTGCCAAACAGCCTGCAGGCGGTCAACGTGGTCATCGGTTTCGACACCCAGCTGTCCGATTCTATTCTCGTTAGGCTGGAAGCACAGCCGGGCTTTTACGGCACCACCTTTGATCACTTCGATGGCGAGCAATTCAACATCCCGGTCGTCCTCGGAGGCACCTACATCTACAGTCCGAACCTGCAGTTCGTCCTTGGCCTCGGCGTCAACATTCAGCAGAGATATCCTGTCCTCCCCGGCGGCGGTATCCGCTGGAAATTTGCCCCGCAATGGATTCTCAACGCCGTTCTCCCCACGCCGCGGCTCGAGTACGAGCTGAACAAAAGCGTCACGCTTTTCGCCGGCGCTGACATCAAGGCCAACACCTTCCGCGTCGATAACGAATTCGGAAACAGCCACGGCGACACCAGCCTGAACAGCGCCTGGCTGAGTTACGAGGAAGTGCGCGCCGGGGCCGGAATCGATTGGAAGTTAACCTCCTCGCTCACTCTCCGTCTCGAAGGCGGCTACGTCCCCTATCGCGACTTCGATTACCATCGCACCGAAGTCCGCTACCACGACGAAGGCGGCGGCCCCTACGGCGCGATTCAACTTCAGGGCGCCTTCTAGAATGCTGTCCGAAAAGTCGTAATACAGCCATCCCTGGCTGTCGTGTCAGGCGGGCATCCTGCCCGCAGAGTGGCAAAGGCCGCGCTGGAAACCTGTGTTATGGTCAACCGAACTCTTCGGACAGCTCCTAGCGAGGCGAATGCCAGAAGCAATTTTCGGGTACGGGTGTGCGGGCGAGGTTGTAGCCGGCGGCGTGAACCCCGGCAGCGTGGGAAGTGCTTATCTTCCAGACCAGCTGGAGTCAGCGACCCGGCGTTCTACGCGGCTCGCGCGGCGCTTCTCCGATGCCGCGAAAACACTGCTAGGCCGATCCCGGCGAGGCCGAAAAGCGCAAACGTCGACGGTTCCGGGACAGCCTGATAAGTGATCGAGCCCGTCAGCCCGCGCGAGCTGAAGAAGCTACCCGTGGGCGTGAATGGCACGGTTCGCGAGTCACCCGTATCGAGCGTGAGCATTCCGTCCGTGAAGTGCTGGATCGGCGGCGTGCCAGTCCCGAAATAATTTGGCCCTGCGCCG
>DASXPA010000031.1:0-6707 GCA_036493915.1 Chthoniobacterales bacterium
TCGCAGCGGATGCTGGCGTCTTCGATTGAAACCGAGATCCTCGAGCTTTTTAAGGCCCAGCCCTATACGGAGATCGCCAATAGCACGGCAGGTGCGCCCGTTTATCTCAAACAAGTTCCGGGCGGGACGCCTGACGCACGCTGGATCGTCCCCGAGGTCGATGCCTGGCAGTCCGTGCCGATCGAGGATGTTGATCCGAGCTCAGCCGCGGCGCCCGCCTCGGTGCCAGACAAGCTTCCAAATGGCGTCTGGAAGGTAGATTTTGTGACGGATCCCGCGACTCCCTCTCTCCGGCAGGTCACCGTGACAATGCGCTGGCAGCTTTATCGCGGCAACACTCAGCGAACGGTTTCGCTCAGCACCAGCACCATCATAAGCCAGACCTTTCCCAGTCTATGAGGATAAGGGCCCGTCCGAGATCGAAGCCTGCCGAAGGATTCACTATCGTGGAGGTCGCGGTGGCGCTGGGGGTTGGGAGCATCGTCGGAGCGATTTTGTTGTATGCCCTTGTACAAGGAGTCTGGCTTTTTCGCGCCAACGAAAGCGAGATGTGGGCGCGCAACGAAGGTTCGTCCGTCATTCGTGTCATTCGCGATGATATTCAAGCCGCCCAGGACGTACGGATTTACAGCGATTACACGAATGTGGGTGGAACCGAATCCCAGAACGGTTCCTGCGCCGTCATCGACCTCCCGGACGGATCATCGGTCAGTTATTACCGCTCCCCTGTCACTCCACTCGTTAGTGGAAGCGGGGTCACGGACCAGATCTATTATCACGCTGATGGAAGCACCGCGCCTGATCCGGCGACCGACAAGCTGCTCTCGAGCGGCGTGCTGAACTTCGAATTTCGCCGCAACCCCAACGGGACCGTGAGAGTGGCCTTCATCCTCGGCATCTTTGGTTACCCGCGCCATCTCCTCGGCACCGTCGAAAGCGATCGCCTCCGGTTCACCACCAGCGCCATCCCGAGAAATCCATGAATAAATCCAACTTACACTTTGCTATCTCCGGACTGCACCTGCGCTGCCTGGCCGGCCGTGAACGGGGATCGATCCTACTGGGC
The DNA here is from genome assembly GCA_036493915.1 of Chthoniobacterales bacterium. GTDB lineage: Bacteria > Verrucomicrobiota > Verrucomicrobiia > Chthoniobacterales > UBA10450 > Palsa-1392. The sequence continues at coordinate 1,067 of DASXPA010000031.1, forward strand.
GTCATGATCGTCATGATCTTCCTTGCCGGAGGATTGGGCACCTACCTTAGCAGTCTGAGTAACATCGAACACCTGCAAGATCAGCGCATCATGAATGACCGCGCTTTCATGGCAGCGGAATCGGGGCTCGCGAAAGCGATCGTCCAACTGCAAGGAATGGCAACGCCGCCCGGGACGGACCAGAGCTGGAATGAGGATGTGCCCGCGGAGCAGTTTGCGCCCTTCCAATCGGTGACCGTGAACGTCTACGTCCAGACGATTAACGCGGACAAAAGGTGGACCCTCGCAGCGACGGCCACGGCGGCGGAGGATTCGCGCAACCCTCATTTCTGCCGTCGGGTCCAGACGACCTTGTTCCAGGAGAACTTCGCGAAGTATGAATATTTCGTGAATGACTACGGGGGCGTCTGGAGCCCCGGATACTTGCAATTTGAAGGCTTCAACAGCGTCTTTCTGGGCCCGTATCATTCCAACTCCGGGGTCGCGTTCTGGCCCAATCTCTGGATGGTCAATGAAGCCACAACGGCTGCGCCCAAAGGGGTTCGGTATTTTGCGAATTACGGCACCTATGTCGCCGGCGTTTATGGAAAACCCGACGCGAACGATTATGCAAACATCCTCCAGTATTACAGCAGCGAATTTCCCAATGCTCCCCAGTTTTACAAGGGTCTGAATGTGCTGCCGAAGGCGATCGAGCTGCCGAATTCTTCCAAGGCCAATGACTCGACCGCCCCGCTCCGCAACAACGCCGGTTTAACATTGCCCGCTGGCTATAAGGATTACGACGCGACGAAAGGGGCGAATTTCACGGTCGAGCTCCAACCCGGAAATAAAAAGGACGGCAACGGAACTGTGGAGGTCAGGCAATATCTTGGCCTCGACAAAAACAACAAGCCGACCTACGGCAAAAAGGAGACCTACAGCGTCGACGACATCAACAACGCCCTCGTCGTCTACGGCGATATCAAGTCGATCGAGGGAACTCTCGATGGGAAGCTCACGGTGGCCGCCTTTGCCAAGGCGTCGAACCCGGATGGCTTGGATCCGAAGGATCCGAATCCCGGTGATCCAGGTGGGTCGATCGATATCACCGGCAGTCTGAATTATGCCTCTCGTCCCGACGATATGAGCTATACCGACGCGCCCGGCCTCTACACCGCCGACCATACGGGCATCAATCAGGATTATGTGGCCACCCTGCTGGATCAAATGAAGAAAGTGACTGACGTCCTGGGACTTTTTTCTGAAGCTGATGTCACGATCAAAGAAAAGGATTTGGACGGAAATCTTGTCGCGGCGGATGTTAAGAATCCGATTCATATCGATGCGGTTGTCATGGCGACGGGTTCCGCGACCGACAACAGTCAGGATGGAGGATTTGCGGTCGAGAACTTCCTGACCCGGGCGAAGGGTGCGGCCCTCACCCTCGGCGGTCAGATTCAAAACCATGGCTACTCCTGGGCGCTCTTTTCCGGCAACACGTTCACCAACGGCATTCTCCAGACACGCCTTTGGGATCAGCGGGCTTACCAGCCCGGAGGGGCGCCACCCTTCTTCCCCACGACCGGCAATTTGCAGGTCGTCCCCCAATCCTGGCGCTCCAGTTACGTGGAGAACGCAACGACGGTTCCGACGTTCTTCCCGCACTGACCATGGAACCGGCCGAGAGCCCGAATCAAAATGCCTTCCGCAGTGCTCTCATCGCCGGCGGTTGTGTGCTGATCGCCCTCGCCGGAATGTTCTTCCATTCGTCGGCACCCGCTCCAGCTTCTGCGAGGAGCGCGCCGCCGGCAAAGAAGCATCCCGTCGAGAAAGCAGGTTCCACTTCCTGGGCTTCTGGCGCCGAGCCACGGGTGACTTTTGCCCACACCATGCCACGTGCGCGGGGATCACAGATTTTCGACAACACCGGCATGCCGAACCTCGAGATGATCAAGGTGGCGATTCCCGACGACGCCGGGCATGTGCGGTTTGTCCGCGGCAGCGATCCGGAGGCCATTGCCTATCTGCAGGAAACCAAAGCCGAGCAGAAGCGGCTCGTCCTCGACACCGGTCCCGCCGACGTCAGCCTGAGTGAGATTGCAGACCTGGGTCCGCTCAAAGGCCGAGCTACCCGCCGCCTACGCAACCTGGCAGCGGATAAAAAGTAAGGCTGTGAAATGTTGCCGGGCACGACTCCGGCTTGCCACTTAGCAACGTCGCACCGCCGCGGTCACGCCCCCGGCTATAACCTCCCCGCCGATCACGCTAGTAAACGTCGCGCCGGTAGCGCTTTTCCTTCTTGAGTTTTTCGACGTATTCGTTCGCTTCCTCGACGCTCAGGCCCCCATGTTGTTGCACGATCTGGCGAAGTGCAGCGTCGACATCTTTGGCCATGCGTTTGGCATCGCCGCAGACGTAAAAATAGGCGCCCTCCTCGAGCCATTTCCACATTTCGCCTGCCGCCCCAGTCATCCGGTCCTGGACGTAAATCTTGTGCGCCTGATCGCGCGAGAAGGCGGTGTCGACGCGGGTGAGAATGCCGTCGGCGAGAAATTTCTCGAAATCTTCCCGGTAAAAATAATCGCTCTTCTCGCGCTGCGAGCCGAAGAAAAGCCAGCTCTTGCCCTTGGCCCCAGTCGCCTGTCGTTCCTGCAAAAACGCCCGGAACGGCGCCACGCCCGTGCCGGGACCGACCATGATGATCGGCACGGCGCCATCTTCCGGGAGATGGAATTTCGACTTGCTCGGATAAACCGGCACCGGCGCATCGTCGCAGCGATCGGCGAGAAAAGTCGAGCAGACGCCTTTGCGTTTGCGGCCGTGGCTCGTGTAGGTGACGACGTCGATGATGAGGTGGGCGGCCTCGGGAAAAGCTTTCAAACTCGAGGCCACGGAATAAAGCCGCGGCTGCAGTTTGGAGAGCAGGCCGACAAACTCTGCCGGTGCGAAGCGCGACGAAGGATGATCGATGAGGAAGTCGATGATCTCCATTCCCCAGAGGTAAGTGGCGAGGTCCTGCCTGCGCTCGGGATCGAGGAGCTCGTTCAGGAGCGGCGCGGCGGACGCCCGCTCCGCGATCGCGCGGAGCATCTTTGGTGTCGGCTGGGTAATGGTGTAATCGCGAAGGAGCGCCTCGCGAAAAGTTGTCGGCGTGCCTTTATTGCCAGGCACAATTTCATCGCCCTTCGCGCAAAGTGCTTCGAGGATTTGATCGACGAGATCGGGGCAGTTGGTTGGATAGATCGCGAGCGACTCGCCCACTTCGTAGCTCAAATCGGAGCCGGCGAGGGAGAGTTCGAAATGGCGCGTGTTCTTCTCCGAGTCGGGAGCGGTCAGCCGGCGGTTGACGAGAACTTTCGCCGGGAAAGGATTGGCGCGTGAATAGACGGGAGCGGCGGCAGTGACGGCGGTATCGTTAGGCATGCGAATGCGAAATTCCGCGGCGACGACGGCGCTGACAAGTTTTTTCCAACGCCGCGTTTGGACGCGCGCCTGGCGCAGAAGTGGACGGTCGCGGCGGAGCAACCGATTTACATGCTCCTCTTCGCCGCGCTCCTCGCGCCCGGGCGTTACGATCTTTACTCGATCGACGGTTGGCGAAAAGGTGAGCCGATGAGTCGTTAGGCAGGTGCGTGCTGCTAGTGTGCCGCTGTCCGTCCTAACTCAAAAACTCTGCGAGCGGTTCCATCGGCTCGATATGCGAGAAGAAGATTTTGAAAGCAGCTAAGATCGGCACCGCGAGGATGACCCCGACGATTCCCCAGAGCCAGCCCCAGAACATGAGCGACAAGAGAACGAGGACAGGATTTAACGTCAGCGAGCGCCCCATCACCATCGGCGTGATGAAGTTTCCTTCCAGACTCGCGAGCACAAAATAGCAGGCTGGGAAAAGCAGCGCATAGCCGATGCTGTTGAAGCTCAGGACCGCGCCTAACGTCATGCAAATGATCCCCGTGAGCGCACCGAGATAGGGAATGAAATTCAAGATCGCGACCATTGCGCCCCACATCGTCGGGTTGGGCAAACCGAGTGCGCCGACGGTCACGCCGACGGCGAGCCCGAGGCAACAGTTGATCACCGTGACGGTGAACAGGTAGCGTGAGACCTGTGTTTCGATCTCGTGCGCAATCGAGACCGCGCGCTTTCGATCCGAAAGCGTGGGCATGAGCTTGATTACTTTGCCGAGGAAAACGCCGTCGTAGGCGAGTAAAAAATAGAGCAGGATCAGCATCGTCAGCGCGCTGATAAGAAACTCGGGCGTTTGCACCATCAGGGTATCGGTGAGCGAGTGATTTTTCACTTCCACCGTCGGCGTTTTCGGCGCCGGGCTCGAATCCGGCGCGGTCAGATTCTCGATCGCGCCGCTGGCTTTCGCGACTTTTTCCATCGGTCGCTTGAGCGGACGCAAACGTTGCTGGAGTTGGTTCAAACTGTAAGGCGCCTTCTCCAGCCAGCCGGCTGCCGGGATGGCGAGAAAAGAAGCGCCGTATCCGATCCCGCCGACGAGTGCGAGGAGAAGGAGCGCCGAGCCAAGCATCGAGTTGATCTTTATCTTCACAAGCGTCCGAACTATCGGGCGCAGCAGGTAGCTGAGGAGCAAGGCGAGGACGATCGGCAAGAGGAGCGAGCGCAGGAAATACATCGTATAAAAGATCGCGAGGAGAAAAAGCCCGGTCATCGCGACGGAGCGGACGTCGAAGGGCCGCGCCAACAAATCGTGTATGCGCACTCGCGGTTTCGCGACCGTCTCCGCAGGCAAGTCCGCGGCCGCGTCGCGATCGGGCGTCGCTTTTTCCAATTCGATTTCCACTCTTTCGATATTCGTTCGCCGGGGATATTTTACGCGCCCGCCCCGGCTCTTGGGCAAAGAAAAGACGAACCGTGTCGCGATTTGTTCATTCGCAGAAAATCGAAGAGCAAACCCGGCGTCCGCCTTGGGCGCCGCCTAACCGACGGTTGACGAGCGCGGCGATCGCGCCGTTGAGTTCTCGATGCCTGCTGCTGCGCTCCGCGCTTTGCTCGAACACGCGATCGATTACGCGGGCCTCTTTCCGCCCGCCAGCCTCGCGCTCGAGCCGGCGCTGCAAAATCAGGCCGCGTATCTGCGCTCGTCCGATCGCTGGATGCTGGGCGCCTTTATTTTACCGGTCGGGAAATTTGACGCGACGAGGGAGCAGCTCGCGCAATTTTCCACGGAGCATCCGCTGCAGATTTCGGCGCTTGGCCCGAAAGAGCTGCGCGCGGCGGACTTTGACGACACGTTTCAGAACATCGCCGCTGCGATCGAGAAATTTTCTGCCGGACAGCAGGGCGTGGTCGCGATCACGCAATTTGAAATGCCGCTGCCACTTGAGGTTGAAGAAGAGTTGTTAGGCGTTGCCGAGGAGTCGTTAGGCAAACTGGGTTTGAAAATTTTTTGGGAAGCAGCGGCCGACGATGCTCCCGCCGTCATCGAGTCGCTCACCGGTCGCGGCGCTGGATTAAAGCTTCGGACCGGTGGCGTAACTGCGGATGCGTTCCCGAGCGATGCGCAAATTGCGCGCGCGCTTGTCGCCACCGCCAGATATCGGGTACCGATCAAGTTTACCGCCGGTTTGCATCATCCGGTGAAAAAATTTCACGAAAGTGTCGGCACTAAAATGCACGGATTTCTCAACGT
>DASXPA010000032.1:0-15885 GCA_036493915.1 Chthoniobacterales bacterium
GTCGCGAGCTTGTCGATTCGAGGTGTCGCCGCGCCGCGGGTAATGCCACCGCCGTAGCAGCCCACTTCGCCATAGCCGAGATTGTCCATCAGGATGAAAACGATATTCGGCTTCTTAGCCTCGAGCCGCAGTGAAGACGACTGTGCCTCAGTCGTCTTGATCGCTACAATCGCGATAGCTAACGAGCAGATAGTAAACCCCGTTTTTATCGCTGTTCGCCTTTCATTCGAGACCCATGGCCGCATTACGCGCTCCATCGAGAACCTTCTTTCGATCGCTGGCGCTGAGGTTGGAAGGTGCGATGTGAATGTCGACCTTCTTGATGGTTCCCAAGTAGGCAAACGGAGGTTCATAGTCTTTGCTTACCGGCGAGGCGTTATCCATGCCGACGTCGAAACTTTCCGGTCCGAAGCGTGATGGTACCGTTTTATCAATTCGGGCTTCGGCGACTTTCTTGTCGTTTACAAAGAGAGTAGCCGAGCCTCCCTTGCCAACACCACCGTCGTACTTGAAGTCAACGCGGATAACAGCAGGGCCGGGCGAGACTGGCTCGACACCGGCGAGTTTGTATCGCTTGTGCGCCATGTAGTTGTATTCATACACCGGCTTTCCATCCTTAATGTAGAGCGTGTAGCCGCCAGCTGCGCCGCCCTCGGCTACAAGCACTCCGTCACCTCCACCTTGTGGCACTTCAATCGTCGCAGTGATAGTGTGCGATGTGTTCTTCGTATTAGCGGCGGAGGGCTCGGGAATTCTAGTTCCCGGATAATAGGTAAAGTCGGTTCGCCCTGCGATCAGACTTGGGCGCAAGCTGGGATCACCCCGCTCGGCGAAGCGATCGTCCAATGGCAAAACGTTATACTTTTTGGCTTCAACCCAGAAGTCATTCTGTAGCTCCTTCAGCTTCTGCGGATACTTGGCCGCGACATCGTTCGCTTCACTAAAGTCATTCGCCAGATCGTAGAGCTCCCACTTGTCCTTATCGAAGTCCGAACCTCCGCCCATTGTTACCCAAGGAAGCCGCCCGTGACGCGCCGTTGCGATCCAGCCATCTTTGTAGAGCGCGCGGTTGCCGAGCATCTCGAAGTATTGAATATGGCGCGTGCCAGCAGCCTTCGGATCGTCGAAGCTATAGACCATGCTCACGCCTTCTATTGGCTTTTGCTTTACGCCATTAATTTCGGTTGGCTGTGGAAGGTGCGCTGCTTCCAGGATGGTAGGTGAGATGTCGATGACATGATGGAATTGCGTTCGTATTCCACCGGCGCCTTTGATTCGATCCGGCCATGCGATCACTAGTGGGTTGCGCGTCCCACCGAAATGCGACGCCACCTGCTTTCCCCACTGGAAAGGTGTGTTCGCCGCCCAGGCCCAGCCGACTGGTATGTGGTTGGAAGCTTTGGCGCTGCCTAACTCATCAAGGTGCTGAAGCAGGAAGGCTGAGTTTTCGGGGATACCTTGAAGCGTGGCAAGTTCGTTGAACGCTCCGCTCAGGGTTCCTTCCATCGACGCGCCGTTGTCGCCAATTTCCCAGAAGGTAAGCGTGTTGTGTAACTGGCCAATTTCCTCTAGCGCGTCGAGCACACGGCCCACTTCGTAATCAGTCTGTGCGGTGTAAGCAGCAAAGACCTCCATCAACCGTGAAGCAACACGTTTCTCATCCGGCGACAAAGAATCCCAGGCCGGAATCTCTTTCGGCCGCGGAGTTAGTTTGGTCTCGGGGGGCACAACACCTAATTTAAGCTGCCGTTGATAAGTCTCCTCGCGATACTTATCCCAACCTTGGTCGAATTGGCCTTTAAACTTCACGATCCATTCCTTCGGCACATGATGCGGGGCGTGCGTCGCGCCGGGAGCGTAGTAGATAAAGAAAGGACGATCGGGTGTGACGGACTTTTCCTGGTGGATGTAGCTGATGGTTTCGTCAGCGAGTGAATCGTTCAGGGTGTAATTACCTTCCTGACCTTTCGGGATCTGCATCGCCACCGGCGTCGTGCCGCGATAAAGGGCCGGTTGCCATTGGTCCATTTCTCCGCCGATAAAACCGTAGAAGTAGTCAAAGCCCTGCAAGCTCGGCCATCTATCGTATGGACCGGCAATGCTTGTTTCCCAGTCAGCAATGTTGTGGTTCTTCCCGATGAAAGCAGTGCTATAGCCGTTCTGGCGCAAGACCTCGGCGAACATGCCCGCGCTCTTCGGAACTTGTCCGCTGTATCCTGGATACCCGTCGCCCATCTCGACAATCACTCCGGTTCCCGCAGAATGGTGATTGCGGCCTGTTAGCAAAGCCGCGCGGCTCGGCGAGCAAAGAGCCGTGGTGTGAAAACGCGTATAGCGCAGACCCATCTTCGCCAGACGATCGAGGTTTGGCGTGGGAACCTGCCCTCCGAACGTGCCCCATTGGCCGAACCCGGCGTCATCTATAAGAATAACCAAGACGTTCGGCGCGCCCGCCGGAGCCTTGGTAAGGACCATCGTTCCCGGCTTCGAATCCTTGTAGGTGCGTCCAATCTTAGCGTCACTGAATGCTTGCTCCGGCTTAGGCAATGTTTCCTGTGCCGATGCTCCAGCAAGAATTAATGTGCCGACCAGCGTTACCCCTAACGAGCGGACGCAAGCTCTAGTTTTCATCTCGTTGTTTGTTCGTTACTTGAGGTCAACCGTTACTTTTTCGATCTTGCCGTTGAACTTAAAAGGTGGCGTGTAATCGAAAGCGACCGGCGAGCCACTGTCCTCGCCGATGTCCTGGCCTTCGTAGAGCGAGTACTTGAAGCCCGCAGTCTTTTCGACGCGGACTTCTCCGACCTTCTTTCCGTTGACTGTTAGCGTTATTGTGCCGCCCTTACCCATTCCGCCGCCCTCGTACTTGAAGTCGAAAGTTAGGGTGACCTTGCCGGCCGGAACGCTTTCGCTTGAGGCAGCGCGGTAGCGTTCCAGTCCGATGTAGTTGTGAAGACCGACGAGCTTACCTTTCAGCAAATAGAAGCCCCAGCCGGCGGTGATGCCGCCTTGAGTAAAAAGCATCCCATCGCCGCCATCCGATGGAATATCCGCTTCGACTGTGATGGTGAATGACTTGTTTTTTAGATCGGGCGCTGAACCTTCAGGCAGAGCAACCAGCGGAGTATTATAGACAAACGTTTTGCGCTCGGCCGCGAGGCTTGGTCTTCCCGTAATCTGTTCCGACAATCGCTCAACCGAGCGCCAGTCGAGCGGCAAAACATCGTGTCGCGCTGCTTCGGCCCACCAAAGATCGACTAATTCCTTCAGCTTCTCGGGATCCTTCGCCGCGAGGTCGTCTGCCTGCGAAAAATCTTTGTTGATGTTGTATAGCTCCCATTTTGCCTTATCGGGGTCGTAACCCGTTCGAGTAGCTGCCCATGGAAGATAGGCCAGTGAGGATGCCATCCATCCGTTCTGATACATGCCGCGATTGGATACTAACTCGAAGATTTCCGACTTCCGTCGATCGGGAGCTTTAGCATCATTGAAGGTGTAAGCCATGCTCACTCCCTCGATCGGCTTTTGTGCCATGCCGTTGAGAGTATCGGGCGCATGGATCCCAGCTACTTCGAGGATCGTCGGCATAATGTCGGTGATGTGATGGAACTGAGTGCGCACGCCGCCATTCTGTTTGATCCTTGCCGGCCACGAGATGACCATCGGATTGCGCGTACCCCCGAAGTGGGAAGCGATTTGCTTCGTCCACTGAAATGGCGTGTCCATCGCCCAAGCCCAGCCCGCGGGGAAATGGTTGTAGTACTTCGGACCGCCTAGCTCATCGATGACCTTCAGCTCGCTTTCGATTGGTTCGAACACGCCATTAAATGCGGCCAGTTCGTTCGTTGCTCCATCGAGACCGCCCTCGGCCGAGGCGCCGTTATCGCCAAGGATATATATAATGAGCGTGTTGCCGGCGTCAGGAAGTGCAGCGACCGCATCAAGCACACGCCCCATTTCGTAATCGGTTTGCGCCCCGAAGCCGGCGAAGATTTCCATCATCCGTGCGTACAAACGCTTCTGATCCGCATTCAGGGAATCCCAAGCGGGCAGACTCTTATCTCGCGCGGTTAGCTTGGTATCCTGGGGAACTACTCCGAGCTTCTTTTGTCGTTCCAGTGTTGCCTCACGGTACTTATCCCAACCCATGTCAAATTGTCCTTTGAACTTGTCGATCCATTCCCTAGGCGCCATGTGCGGCGAATGCGTTGCAGAAGGAGCGACATACAGGAAGAACGGGCGGGATGGGTCGATTTCCTTTTCCTTTTGCATCCAGGCGATCGCGTGGTCGGCGAGGTCGTGCGATATGTGGTACCTCGGGTCGGTGGAACGTGGGACGCGACTATGATTCTCAAAGAGGATTGGCTCGAATTGGCTAGTATCCCCAGAGTTGAAACCGTAGAAATAATCAAAGCCCAATCCGCTCGGCCAATGGTCGAAGGGTCCTACTTCGCTCGTTTCCCAGGCGGGCGTGTTGTGGTTCTTCCCGATCCATGCGGTAGCGTACCCGTTCTGTCTCAGAATTTCCGAAAGAGTCCCTGCACTCTTGGGAATGATACCGGTGTAACCGTCGTAGCCGGTGGCGAGTTCCGTGATGACTCCAGTTCCAGCGACGTGGTGATCACGGCCTGTGAGCAATGCAGCGCGGGTCGGCGAACAGAGCGCCGTGGTATGGAAACGCGTGTAGCGCAATCCGTGCGCCGCCAGCTTGTCGACATTGGGCGAAGGCACACCGCCGCCGAAGGTACTAAACTGACCGAAGCCCACATCATCGAGCAGAATGAGCAAGACGTTTGGCGCGCCTTGAGGTGGACGCACGACCTTCGGAAATTTAGCCGCGTCAGAGTCTTCGAACGTGCGGCCGATGTTACCGGGGAAATGGAAATCGGGACGCGGAAGTGAACTCGACATTGCCGTCGCAGGGGACGGCGAAGTGTTTTCAGCAGCGCACACTGGCTGGGCAAACACTGTCGGCACCGTGAATGCCGCTAGAGCGAGAGAAGCAAATTTGCCATTCATATGTGTATTCTCGGTTCGTTTAGGTTACCAACCGGACCTACTGGCTGCCGAGGTTCTGCTTCATCTTCTCCACCGCCTGATCAATCGTGAAGGAGGCGGCGCGTTGGCTAGGTGGGAAGTCCTTGAAGGTGTTAAGGAATTCGCCGGCTAGCGTGCTACCGGCGAGCAGGATGTAACCCTGCTTCAGTTCCCAGTCGTAATAGGTGTTGCTCGTGATGTCGGCCTGTTCGTAGGGATCGGCGTGCAGGTCATACATCTTTGGCAGCCGCAGTGCCGTGAACGGCTCGCCCCAGACCGCAAGCGTACCGGGCGCTCGCTGTTCCATGAAAACGATCTTCCAGTTCTCGTAGCGCACGGCTACGAGGTCGCCGTCGTCGTCGAAGTAGAAGAAACCGCGGCGCGGGCTTTTCTCAGTTTGCCCAGTCAGGTAGGGCAACTGGTTGAAGCCGTCGAGGTGAACCTTGTAGGTCTTGCCGCCGACGTTCATGCCCTTGAGGAGTTTGTCCTTCACATCGGCATCTCCGGCCGCCGCGAGGAGCGTTGGAAACCAGTCGTGACCGCTGATGATCTCGTTGGCGACCGAGCCGGGCTTGATATGGCCCGGCCAACGAAGCACACACGGCACGCGAAAGGCGCCTTCCCAGTTAGTAGCCTTCTCGTTGCGGAACGGCGAGATGCCGCCGTCGGGCCAACTGTTTTTGTGCGGGCCGTTGTCGGTCGTGTAGAGGACGATGGTGTTATCGGCGATGCCGGCGTCATCGAGAGCTTTGAGAATCTTCCCGACGTGGCCGTCGTGCTCGATCATGCCGTCGTTGTATTCCGTGCGCGAGGTGAGGCCGGGCTTGTCGCGATGCTCAGCCTTCACGTGCGTGAAAGCATGCATGCGCGTGCTGTTAAACCAGCAGAAGAACGGCTTGTTCGCCTCGGCTTGTCGCTTGATGTAATCGACCGCGGCGTCGGAAGTCTCGTCGTCGATCGTCTCCATCCGCTTTCTGGTTAGCGGACCTGAATCCTCAATCGTCTGCTTGCCGACGCGGCCCCAGCGGGGTTGCTCGGTCGGATCATCTTTATCCGTCGCCTTGCAACGGAGCACGCCCCGCGGTCCGAACATCTCCTTGAACTTCGGATCTTGCGGATAAGTCTGGCGCTCCGGCTCCTCTTCGGCATTGAGGTGGTAGAGGTTGCCGAAGAACTCGTCGAAGCCGTGAACCGTCGGAAGGTATTTGTTCAAGTCGCCCAGATGATTCTTGCCGAACTGACCTGTCGCGTAACCCTGACCTTTCAGGAGCTGAGCCATGGTCACGTCCCGGTCTTGGAGCCCGATCGGCGAACCCGGCACGCCGACCTTGGACAGACCGGTGCGCAGTGTGCATTGACCGGTAATGAACGACGAGCGCCCCGCCGTGCAGCTCTGCTCGGCGTAGTAGTCAGTGAAGATCATTCCTTCCTTCGCGATGCGGTCAATGTTAGGCGTGTGGTAGCCCATCAACCCCATCGAATAGGCGCTGACGTTGGTCTGCCCAATATCATCACCAAAGATGACGAGGATGTTCGGTTTCTTATCCGCCGCTAAGGCGGAGATAGATCCTGGTATCGCCAGCGATAACGCCAGCACGATATTAGCGAGCTTCGTTTTCATGACTTGTTTCAATTTCACTTTCGATGTCGATTTCGACTGAAGTGCCAACACTTACTTTGTCTCGATCGTCATCTTCCCGATTTTGCCGGTGAAGCGATTGGCGTCGCCTTCGGGATAGTCCTCACTCACCCGCAAAGCGATATCGCGGCCGACGTCCAATAGCTGGATCTCCCTTGCGCGAGCCAAACCTCGCTGCACCGATTCGATCAACTCGGTGTCGTCGAAAGGCTTCATGAGAAAATCGACTGCGCCATTTCTCAACGCCTGACTGCAGATGGGCACATCGTTATGGCCGGTGATGTGTTCGCCGGTTTCGCGCACTTCGATCACTTTTTGCAAATCCAGACCGTTCAATCCCGGCATGCGAACATCGAGGACCAGACAGGTCGGACCGTCGAACGGCTGCCGCGCGAGATAATCTTCGGCCGACGCAAACATTTCTCCGGCATAACCGCCGGAATTGAACGAACGCGCCGCGACGAACCGACTGGCCGTCATCCACTGCGCAGACAAGCTCTTGAGCGGTGCTCACGGAGGTAGGTTAGCTCCCTGTAAAGCAGGTAAGGGAACAACCTATCTCAAGATTTAGTGCGCAGGCAAGCGAAAGAAACAGCGCCCCCCGCCTTCGAGACTTTCCGCGCCGAGTTCTCCACCGTGCCCTTCCACGATCGATCGCACAATCGTCAGGCCAATGCCCATTCCGTTAGGCTTGGGGGAGAAGAAGTGGGAGAAAATTTTCTCCGGATGGTCCTGCGGCAGGCCGACGCCGTAGTCGCGCGCTCACTTCGACAAATGCATCGATTGCCAACCTGGAGATGAGAATACGGCGGTCTTCCGCCGCGTTGTTCTGCATCGCCTCGAGCGAGTTCATGATGAGATTGAGCAACACCTGTTGCAGTTGCACCGGGTCGGCCTGAACTGGCGCGAGATTGGAAGCGAGGTTCGTCTCGACCGTCGTCGCGCGCCCGAGCAAACGGAATGCAACAGGCGCAGTACATCGACGACGATGTCGTTAGGCTGAACCGGCTGCCGGTTGCCTTCTCCTTTGCGCACCAGGTGATGAATCCCGTGAATGATGTCACCGGCACGCCGCGCGTCGGTAAAAACGTCGTCGAGCAGTTGCTTAAACATCTCAGTGTCCGGCGCGCCGCGATCGAGAAAGCGCTTTCCGGCCGCGGCGTTGCTCGCGATCGCAGTCAGCGGTTGATTCAATTCGTGCGCGAGTGAGGCGGTCAGTTCGCCCATTAGCGCCACCCGGCTCAAGCGCGCCATCTCCTCGCGCTGCAGACGCAGTTCCAGATTCGCTTTCACCCGCGCGGTCACGTCAATCGCCACGCCCATCAGCTCGCTGAGCTGGCCGCGGTCGTTCTGCAAATAACGGCCGCGCGAGATGAGCCAGCGCGTTTCGCCGTCCGGACGAAGGAGCCCATATTCGATCTCGAAAGTTTTCGAACCGGCGCGGGCCTCTTCAATTGCGGCGTGGACGTTTTTGCCGCCCTCCGGATGGACCCGGGCCAGGAAAACCTCTCGCGAGAGACGCTCGTTAGGCGCCAAGCCGAAGAGTTCGCGGCCGTTGTCGCTCATCCACGATTCCTGCCGGAGAAAGTCGATTGTCCAGAGTGCGAGGCTGGCGGATTCCGCGGCCAGCCCGATGCGCTCTTCACTTTCGCGCAAAGTCTCCTCCGTTTTCTCGCGTTCTTCGATGATGGTAGCGAGGAATAAGAGCGGGACCGACATGAAGATCAAAAAGACCTGCACGGAAAGACCATTTGTTCGGGGGACTTCTCCGAAAGGGGACCATATCCATAAGCGACACCGAGGATGGCGAGAAACGCAACCGCTGAGATTGCCGCGGTCGCCCCGCGTGATCCGAAGCGGACGCCCGCCCACACGAGAAAAGGCAGAGGAACGTAAAGGAGCGCGTTATTCTCCTCGGAGGTGATCCCGTTAAACAAAATGAAAGTGACCGCGATGACCGAGGAAAAGACAGCAGCCTTCCAGGAGTCGCGGGGGCGAAAACTGTCGGAAGAAAGATATGCCGCCAGTCGCCCAAGCCACGATCAACGCCGCCACCGTCAGCTCGGCGAGAACATTGGAGGTCAATCGAATCCGCCAGACTTCCCAATAGCTGCCCTCGCCCCAGTGATTCATGGCGACGAAGGCTGAATCCAAAAAGGAGGAGAGGAACGGTCCGAGAAAAACGGCGAAGAGACAAAAGATGGCGACGTTGCGAAGACGATCCAGCCGCATCGATTGGCCGAGCAAACAACGGATGCTGCCCGCGCCGATCAGCGCCTCGCAGGAATTGCTGATGAACCAGCAAAGAATCATGCGCGGCGGAACGTCGCTCTGCAGTTGCACGAGCCAATGTGCTGAAAATGCCGCGAGGAGCAGAATCCACCAGCTGCGGATGGGCGAGAGCAAAAGCGCCGCGAGTAAAATCGAGTTGGGCGGCCAAAGAACGGAAATCGGATGCGGATGGAAGGTGAGCGCAAATCCGATCTTCGCGCCGAGATAGTAGCCAACGAAAACAGCGATCGCAGCTCCCAGCGTTCTCAAGCCGAACCTGAAATTCTTCCGCCTCGTCGGCTGGCCGGCGACAGAATTCGGAACGGCTGGAGTGGCGAAAGATTCTCAGCGCCGGCGCTCATATCGACGAACTACCGACGACTGTACACGCTCCGCCAGCGCGATCCCATCCGCAATTTCATCGGGTGTGCGAATAAAAATCCGCCCCGAAGCAGGCAAATCGCCTAACGACGGCCCTCTCTGCCTCACACGTTTGCCAGATCCGCAGTCAGGTCGCTGCCGCAACGACGGATTCCACAAGCTGAAGCAGAACATTGTCTTCGAAAGGTTTCACGAGGAAAGCGAGCGCTCCCGCCTCGAGCGCAGCCTCGCGCACGGCTGCTTCGTCTCGCGCGCTGACGAAGATGATCTGCGTCCTCGGTGAGATTTCCCGAAGGCACTCTTGGATTTTCAACCATTCATTCCCGACACCCAAACATCGAGAATGCCCAGACGACGACAGGGCGCACGTTCCAGGAGCTCTTCCCTCCGCGCAGCCAAGAAACCGATTTTCGATTTCATGGAAAAGTTGGAGACGACACGGTTCTAATAGAAGACGACAGCGAACCCGGCACTTCGTGCCGTCGGCCGCCAAGAAATTTGCTACAGCAGATTTGCTACAGTGGCGCGAGCAAGCGTCATACTCGCCAAGCCAAGCGGCTATGAATGAGCCATTTGTGGTGGTGCGCGATACAGGGTTCGAACCTGTGACCCCTACCGTGTCAAGGTAGTGCTCTACCACTGAGCTAACCGCGCGATAAAACGAGGCAGGACAATGGACGAGTTGAATGACTCCGGTCAAGCGCGAACCCGCTCGCCGCATCCCAAACTAATTGAGGCCGATCAGGCGGCCAGCTTTACCGCTTCCTTGTGACCGAGGATGCGCACCGTCTGTTTGATCTGCTCGATCTTCAACGGCTTCTTCAAAACTGTCACGGGTCCCCTCGTCAGAATTCGATCGAGCATTGCGCTATCGGGATAGCCGGTAATCACGACGATCGGCAGATTGGGATCGAGCTCTTTGGCCGTGTCGTAGACATCGTCGGCCTTTCCGTCGGGCAGTTTCAGATCGAGAAAGAGCAGATCGAACCGTTGCTTGTCCAATGCCGTCAGCGCTTCCTTCACCGTGCCGACGACGACGCGGCTGAATCCAATTTTCTTGAGGAAGACCTTAAAGAGGTCCTGGAGGCTCTCGTCATCATCCACTACCAGCACCGTGGGTTGGCCAGCGCGCTCTTCTTTTAGCACGTCTTTGTCGAGCGCATCTTTCTTTATTCGCCAGCGCCCGCCGATTTGGATCGCTGGCAGTTGTCCCCGTTGCACCAGGTAGTAGACAGTCGGGAGCGGAATCCGAAGATACTTCGCGGTTTCCTTGACTGTCATCAGGTTATGCATTCAGAAGAAATCAGCAGTTAGGAACCAAGGTGGCAAGATTTATTACGAGGGGACGAGCATTATAAATTTCATAAAAGGTGTCAACAACTGATTTGGCGACATCCTCTTAGGGCTTGCGAATCCCGCTCGCGGCTCTGGACGTAGTTTCCGAAAAGGCCTTGTCCCTTCCGAACATCCCCGCGCGCGAGGAGGTGCGAATTGCTTGAGCGTGGCCGGCTTGTGCGGCAGATCGTCGCTGGACAAGCCGCCCCCCGAGGTTCACTATTCGCAACTTTATGAGCGCATTGTTTTTCAAACGGTTTCTGCAAAAACCGTTTCAAATCGCCTCGATTATCCCCAGTTCCAAGGCGCTCGTGGAGCGGGTCGCGGGCAAGATGGATTTCAGTGAACCGCGGGTCATCGCCGAATACGGTCCGGGCGAAGGCGTGCATTCGCGCGAATTGGCCGCGCGGATGGACGCGCAATCGCGCCTCTTTCTCTTTGAGTTGGACCCCGCGTTTTCGCGCGATCTCGAGCGGCAGTTCGCCGACGATCGGCGCGTCACCGTGATCAATCGCGATGCCGCCAGTCTCTCCGAGGAGCTTGCGCAACGCGGGATCGCGCAGTGCGACTACATCCTTTCCGGCATTCCCTTCAGCATTCTCGAGATCAAGAAAAAGCGCGCCCTGCTCCAGGATACTTACGACATGCTCAAGCCGGGCGGCGCTTTCATCATCTACCAGGTCACTAACGAACTCCGCCAGCACGCGACCTTTTTCGACCGGGCCGAATCCGAGTATTGCCTGCAGAATATTCCACCGATGTTTGTCACCGTTTTCCAGAAAACCAACACCCGCAACGGTCACATGCGCGCCCCGCGGATGGCTTCCGCCTTCTAGGCCAACGGCGCCAAATGAGCCTCGGCCACACCCGCACCGAGAAGGATTCGATGGGCGAAATGTCCGTGCCGGACACCGCTCTCTACGGCGCTTCCACGCAACGCGCAGTCCTGAATTTCCCCGTGAGCGGCTGGCGTTTTTCGCGGCCGTTTATTCGTGCGCTGGGCCTCTTGAAATGGGCCGCCGCGCAGGCCAATCACGATCTCGGTTTGCTCGATGCCGAGCGCAGCGCGCTGATCGTGCAAGCCGCCGAGGAAGTAACCGAGGGCAAGCTCGACGAGCATTTCCCGCTCGACATTTTCCAGACCGGTTCGGGAACGAGCACGAACACGAACGCCAACGAAGTGATCTCGAATCGCTGCTGCCAGCTCGCCGGTAAAACAATTGGCGCGCGCGAACCGGTTCACCCTAACGATCACGTCAATATGGGACAGTCGAGCAACGACGTCATCCCGTCCGCCATCCACATTAGCGCCGCCGAGCAGCTCAAGATCTGTCTCATTCCCGCGCTCGAAAAATTAAGCGACGCGCTCGAGGCAAAAGCGCAGGAATTTCACGACGTCATCAAAATCGGCCGCACCCATTTGATGGATGCGACACCCGTTAGGCTCGGGCAGGAATTTGGCGGTTACGCGCAACAAGTGCGGCATGCCAAACGCCGCGCCGAACAGGCCATCGAAGCGCTCCAGGAACTTGCGCTCGGCGGCACCGCGGTCGGGACCGGCTTGAATCGGCATCATGATTTCCCCGGCAGAGTGATGCATCATCTCGAGCAGCGCACCGGGATCAAATTTCGCGAAGCGCAAAATCACTTCGAAGCGCAAGGCGGCAAGGACGCGGTTGTCGAAGCGAGCGGCCAGCTCAAAGCGATTGCGGTTGGCCTTTTCAAAATCGCCAACGATATCCGCTGGCTGGGCTGCGGCCCGCGCTGCGGCATCGGCGAAATTCAACTGCCCGCGACGCAGCCCGGCAGCTCGATCATGCCCGGCAAAGTGAACCCGGTCATGTCGGAGTCGATGATGATGGTGTGCGCGCAAGTCATCGGCGCGGACGCCACGATCACGTGGGCGGGCGCGAACGGAAATTTCGAGCTTAACGTCATGATGCCGGTGATGGCGCACAACCTTCTTTGTAGCATTCGGTTGTCAGGCAACGTCGTCGATATCTTTGCCGACAAGTGCATCAGCGGGATCGTCGCAAACAAGGAGCGCTGCGAGGAATTGATTGAGCTGTCCATGGCGATGGTCACGAGTCTTGCGCCGAAAATTGGCTACGATCGCGCCGCCGATATCGCGAAGGAAAGCGCCAAGACGGGCAAGACCGTGCGCGAGATCGCGCTCGAAAAAAAGGTTTTGCCGGAAGCGGAATTGAACGCCGCGCTCGATCCAGTTGCCATGACTGAGCCGGGTGGCGTCGGCGGCTCCGGCGGCTGATTTCTTCCGCCGCATTTGCCTAACGAATCGCCTTTTCTCTCTTCCTTCCACCATGGTCGCCAACGTCAACAGCCCGCAGTTTTCCGGTGGCGCCAATATCGCGATCAAATGCCCGTATCACACGTACGAGCAGACGATCACCTTTTACCGCGACACGCTCGCGCTGCCTCTCATCGAGGAGGAACCGGAAGGCTGCATCTTTCAATTCGGACCGGTCAGGCTTTGGGTCGATCGCGTCCCGAATCTGAGCCATCCCGACATCTGGCTCGAGCTCGAAACGAACGACACCGACGCGGCCGCGGCGCATTTGAAAAATCACGGCGTCCCCCGCCGCGACGAAGTCGAGCAGTTACGAGAAGATTTCGACGGCTTCTGGATTTCCGATCCTGCGGGCGTCATCCATCTCGTTGTCGGCGACGAAGACTGATCGTTAGGGGCGCCGTGCCACGTCCGCATTCGATCGGCGAACCTTACGGCACCTTGATGACGAGTCGCAGATAGAAAAAGAGCAGCGGCGCGGTGAAGAGCAGGCTGTCGACAAGATCGAGCGCGCCGCCAATTCCGGGGAGCATATTGCCGGAATCCTTCACGCCGGTGCTGCGTTTGATGATCGACTCCGCGAGATCACCAATGACCGCAGCAAAACCGAGGAGCAACCCAAGCACCACAGCATGGGTCAGTGTCAGCACAGAAAAATGCCCCGGCATGAGCTCAAACAATCCCACACTCGCGAGGAGCGAAAAAAAGAGCGCGCCGACAAAACCCTCCCAGGTTTTCTTCGGGCTGATGTGCGGGATGAGCGGATGCCGCCCGATCATGCTTCCGGTGAGATACGCTCCCATGTCGGAAAATTTCGTGATCGCGATGCAGTAAAAAACATAAAACTGACCGGTCACGGAGCCGTCTGGTAAGCGCGGCGTGACGTAGACGATTTTGGTGATGAAGTTGTAGAGCCAGAGTACGTAGAGCAGCCCGAAGAGGGTGTAGGCCATTGTCTTGAGGGGCTCGTCGTCGCGCAGACCGCCAAACATCTGCCGGGTAAAAACGGTGAGCAGAAAAAAGAGCAGCACCGCCGTCTCGAAATCGTAGGAACGCGCGGGCCCGTAGCGCGAGAAGTAGTAGAAACTTCCCACGAGCATGATCGCCCCGCAGATCATTGCCGTGATCTTAAAATTGGGGAGGCCCTTGTGATCGAGCATGCCATAGAACTCCCAGAGCGCGATCATGCCGACGAGGCTGATGAGGGCATAAAAGCCCAGCTCATAGCCGGCGAAAACGATAAACAACGCGACCGACCAAAGAGCGATCGTGCTCGCAAAGCGAAGAATAAAAGTCAGCTTCGCCGTTGGCGTCTTGGCCTGGGTACGCTCAACGGTCGCGGGCATGCAGTCTGCATTTTCCCAAGCAGAGGCCCTTTGTCCAACAAATGTCGTTTGCGCAGGCGGCGATCACGCCTTGGCGAATCTGGAGCTTTCCCTTACCAGCCGATCCTGATCTCATTCAGGGACGATGCCGATGCCCAGAGCCTGGTGGCTGCTGTTTCCGATCGTGGCCCTCGTGGGGTGCGCCGCGACCACCGAAACCATTCCGCAAATACGCGTCCTGCCTAACGACTTGGGCGTTGCGATCGGCAACTTCCAAGCTCACGGACCTTATAGCCTTCTCGGCGGCCGCGATCCGATCACGGACCGACCCGCTCCACCTGATGTACCCGCCGGTGTTTGAGCCCGGATCACGAGGAATGCAGCCGCTTCATAATACCGAACCGCGCTACTTCATTCCCGCTTCGGGCGCGCTTCAGGTTGTGAGTACCGAAGACCCCGCCGCTTACGACACGCGGGTCGTTCATTTCGGGGAGACGGTTCGTGAGTGGAAAAGGCTGAGTGACTCAAGCATTTCTCTGGGTCCGGCAACCCAGGCCCGGCTAAATAAGGAGCAGCTCGGAGAGATCCCATGGACGAATGCAGCCCACTGCTTCTACGCCAAACTGCGACGCCGTTCTTACCCTTGGGGCAACGCGGTCCTCTTCCTCACCAGCTACATCCAAGGAAGCACCGGCGGGCCGGTAAATAACGACATGCTCGTGTTCGTTCTCCAGGGGATTACGAATGACGGCCGTTACGCAGTGAACGCGCATCTCGAGATCAGGCATCCCATGCTGCCCGACTCGCTCTGGGACAAACGGCGTGAAGGCCGGGCCGTCTTTTCGATCGACGACGAAACAAAGCAAGCAAAGCAATGACTCGATGCCCAACCGGATGACTCCTTCGACCCCACTTTCGCCCAATATGAAAAGTTCTTCGAGTCATTACGCATCGAGCACGGCACTCCGTACGTGGCCAAAGTGGAACCAGCGCTCTCTCAGAGTGAGCGCTAGTATGGGATATCAGTCGTCCGAACCAATTGCGGCGGAATCCTTCTTTCCACCCGTGACCGTGTGTTGCTTGATCCAATCGCACACCAGCCGCAAAACCCCCGGACTCAGCGTCTCCTCGATTAATCAATGCCGCTGTGACGAAGATGACCATGTTTATCGACGAGGCGCTCCTCGATCGCGTGATGAAGTTGACTGGTCTCAAGACGAAGACGGTCGAGTTCGCCCTCCGGGAGGCGGAGCGAAAGAAAAAGCTGACCAAGTTTCTGAGTCGACGCGACGTGGCTGGCATCGACTGGAAGAACAGCGTCGACCCGGGGTATGACCTGATGGCTTTGCGCGCTGCGGAAGTCCCGCTGAAGAGACGGCCGAAACGTGGTTCTCGTTGGTTCCTCTGTTTATTTCCGTCTCCTGAGATCGGGCAGTGATCCGGTAGTGCAACTGACCCGACCGCTTTGACAGCGCCGAGCTCCTGGCTTGCGATTTGGTCTGTTGCGAAGTTCTGCGTGGCATCATCGATCCGCGAGCGCGCGCAGATTTGGCAACGTTCTTGGGGCACATCACGCATGCGCCGATGAA
>DASXPA010000033.1:0-4231 GCA_036493915.1 Chthoniobacterales bacterium
CAAAGATCAGAGCTTACTGTTGATGATTTGTGACGAAAGCAGGCTTTGACCCCGCCTTTGCATTTCCAAGCCGGGCTAATTACTGGCCATCCGCATTCACCGGCGGGGATAGTGTTTCTGCCTGCTTCGGCTCGTAAATCAGGATCCCAACGCCGTCGCCAACTGTCTGTGAGCTGATTAGCTTCATCGATTTTTTCTCATCCATTCCGCCGAAGAGTTTCTTGCCACTGCCTAGGATTACCGGGAAGACCATTAACCGTAACTCATCGATCAAATCATTCGCTACTAACCCCTGGACTAACTGGGCGCTCCCGTGGACGACGATATTGCCATTCAGTTTCTTCTTCAGCTTAGTGATTTCTTCGGTCACATCGCCGCTCAAAATTGTTGAATTATTCCAGTCGGCTTTCTTCAGCGTCGCGGAGACGACGTACTTCGGCATACTGTTAAACTTGTCTGCGAACTCACCCTCCCTCGATGGCCAGGCCTTGGCGAAACCTTCGTAGGTAATGCGGCCCAATAACAGTGCTTCTGAGTCGGACGTCTCTTTGATCTTGAACTTGTTACCTTCCTCGCCGCGGTTAATTTCGAACGTCCAACCGGCGTGCTTGTAGTCCTCACCGCCGCCCGGAGCCTCCATGACCCCGTCCAGCGATACGAATTCGGTGACGATGATTCTGCCCATAGGCGTGGATTCTCCTGCCTATCGGTTCGAGTGGCAAATCGAACTCTGCTTCAAGTCCGTCAGTTGCCAACAACGCTCAGAGCTTTCTATCGATTGTTCGCCGCGATGAACACGATCGCAAAGCTCGTCGGATTGGCGGGCGTACTTGCTTCTGGCGAAGCCGTCTGGCCTCGCCCTGCATTTCGGAAAGGTTTACCATCAAGGTTTGAATCAGCTTTCGAGATTCGTCAGTTTGCATCCCTACTTCAAGGTGCCTTCGGATAAGATGCCGCATTTGAAAGCGATCCTGCCGGAGTTTGCCGCCAAGACGCGGAACGAAACAGGTAATTTTTTCTATGAGTTCACGATCAACGGCGACGAAGTATTCTGCCGCGAAGGCTACATCAACGCCGAAGCGTTGCTGGCGCACCTGGACAATGTGAGTGCCATGCTCGCGCAGGCCCTGACCATGGCGGAGTTGATTCGCATCGGGAGTTCCTGAAAGTTCCTGAAGGGGTCAGAAGTTCCTGAAGGGGTCAGAGCTTACTACCGACACTCCGCAGCGTCGCGCGCATGTGCGGCCGACCAGGTCGTCCAATTTTTTCAAACCGACACAACCTTGGAAAGCCCGGCCTCGCCTCTGGCTACGTTACGGGTTACGGACAATGTCGAGGTTCGTGCTAGGATCCGGCGTATGCGTCCGTCTCTTACTTTCAGCATTTCACTAATCATCGCAGCAAACCTCCATATCGCGATGGCGCAGTCATCTCCCACGCCCGCGCCTACGCCGGTTACACTCCGTTCGCTCCTCTTATCGGAGCTTCATAGCACGCACGACAACGCGGAGTGGTTTACCCCAATCAAAGCTGCGGTGGCGGGACTAACGGCTGAGCAGGCGAAGTGGGTGCCGCAAAACGCGCAGGGCAAAATCGATCCGAGCGCTAACCATTCGGTAGGAATGCTCGCTTATCATCTGGTTTTCTGGAACGAGAATGCGCTCGCCCGTCTGCGCGGCGAAAAGCCTGCGAGTCCGGGGAACAACGACGAGACGTTTAACGACTTCGACGTGGCGCATTGGGACCAGATCGTGCAGCGGCTCGATCGCGTGATGAAAGACCTGGAAACGGCGGTGGAGAAAATGCCAGAGGAGAAACTAGCGCTGAAAGCGCCGTTGATTTCGCACATCAGCACGCACAATGCCTATCACACCGGACAGATTCTTTATGTCCGCAAGTTACAAGGTTCCTGGAATCCGGAGAACGGCGTTAAGTAGCTAGTCCGCGCCGGAACACCTTTCCTGACGAGCGTGCGGCGCGAGGCGGCGTAGTCGCGTCACTTCTGAGATCGATCTTGTCCCTCCCACAATCCATTCGCTGTTTAGGAAAAATGCTTCACAGCGCAGATGAGACCTGTGATAAGACATCCAGCACCAAACATGATCACGATCGATGACGGCATCAAAGGCGCAGACACTGCTCGCAAGGGCTTCCTCGCCCGTTATCCCATGGTCTTATTCTTCGTTCTGGCCTTCGTCTTAACCTGGGGCTATTTCTGGCTGATCTGGGCTCCCCTCGGTTTGCCGGCCTCCCTGATAGCTCTGGGCGGTTTCGGGCCGTCCATCGCAGCCTTTCTTGTGCTAGCTATAACCTCGGGAAAGCCCGGAGTGCTTCGCTTGTTGCGCAGCATGGTGCAGTGGCGAGCCGGTGTGCAATGGTACCTGTTGATCCTGTTGGGCATTCCAGTTCTGAATTTGTTGGCTTTCCTGGTCGTACCAGGGACCTTTGCAGGTTTTGTCGCTCCGAGTTCGCGCTTTGTAAGAGTTTATTTGAGTGAAATGGTATTTTCCCTCACTATTGGCGTTGCTCCGCTGTGGGAGGAAGTTGGCTGGCGTGGTTTCGCGCTACCCGGTATGCAGCGGCTACACGGTCCTGTAGTGGGAACCATCATTCTTGGGTTGCTCTGGGGAGTATGGCACCTGCCATTCTTCTTTGGGCCGCTGGCGCAAACCGGACCTGACGCTACCTTCATCCGAGCCAGCATTGCTTTGGTCGAGTTCTCGATCGGCTTAACAGGCGTTTCGGTCGTGATGACATGGGTGTTAAACAACTGTCGTGGCAGCACACTACTGGCGATTTTGTTCCATGCTGCCTTCGACAGCTCGGGGCTCGCGCTGATGACGCTCTTCCCGTCCACTTCGCCGTATTATCTCCCAGTTCATTATCAAACGCTTGGAATAGCTATCTTCTTTAGCATCGTGGCGTTGGTCCTTATCTTTGTTACTCGAGGCGACCTGAGCTACCAGCGTTACAAGCGGGAGATGGGTTAACAGGAACTACGATACGCCCAACAGAAAGGTCGTTGAGTTTGAGAACATCGGAGGTGTTACATGCCGCTGATAGCAATACTCGCCTTCGGGCACGTCGCGGTCTGATTATTTACTTCGCGGTCCTTGTGCCGTTCTCGGCCGTGTTCGAGGCGCTTATGATCAAAGGTAGCTCCTCGTGGGTTTGGGCGCTGATGTGGACCCCGGCGGCGGCGTCCCTCGTAGCGCGTCTGGTGCTTCGCGAAGGCTTCGGCGACGTGTCATTCCGCGTTGGAGGTCGCCGCGGATGGAAAGCGATTGGGCTGGCACTAATTTTCCCGATCGTGTTGGGCATGATCGCTTACGGGATCGCATGGATGACCGGCTTGGTGCAGTTCGGTCCGCGACCTATTTCGCTGGCCGCTCGGTACGTTCCGGAAGGAACCTCTGCTGCCGTAGTGTTTTTGATTAACGTTGCCGTCGCCGCCACCATCGTAACTATTTATAGCGCCCGGACAGCCGCCGGCGAAGAGATCGGCTGGCGTGGTTACATGCTTACCCGGATAATTGATGCTGGGGTACCTAAACCCATTCTCACGAGCGGCGTGATCTGGGCACTGTGGCATGTGCCGCTCATCCTGGGAGGAGTCTACCTAGTCGGTCCGCCGCCGCTTGTGGCGTCTTTGTTCTGGATGGTCACGGCCACGGCATTTAGCTTCGTCTTCGCACGTGTGCGGCTGGAGACGGGCAGCGTCTGGCCGGCGATCACCCTGCACTCAGCATGGAACGCCATAATCCAAGCTGCGTTTGATCCGGCGAGTCACGGCGCTCATGCAGAGCTATGGATCGGCGAGTCGGGAATTCTCGTCGCTCTCACTATGATCGTCGCGGCAATTGTGTTCTCGTGCGGGCGATGGACGATCCGCAGAGATCCGGTCGCAGTCGCTGGACGCTAGCTGGGAATTGCGTTTTCAACAAAGGTCAGAGCTTACGATCGATTGCTCGGAGCGATGAACAGTATCGCAAAGCTCGTCTGATTGCCGGGCGTACTCGCTTCTGGCGAAGCCGTCTGGCCTCGCCGTGCATTCCGGAAAGGTTTACCATCAAGCTATGAATCAGCTTTCGAGATTCGTCAGTCTGCATCCCTACTTCAAGGTGCCTTCGGATAAGATGCCGCATTTGAAGGCGATCCTGCCGGAGTTTGCGGCCAAGACGCAGAACGAAACGGGTAATTTTTTCTATGAGTTCACGATCAACGGCGACGA
>DASXPA010000034.1:0-36263 GCA_036493915.1 Chthoniobacterales bacterium
TGTGTCATCGTTCGGTCTCCAATGCGAAAAAAAATTAATGTCGGTCGATCGGTTCGCGATTTTACGCTCAAATCCCCATCCTATAAAGGCATTTTCTGGCGAAGGTCGATCGTGCGTCATCGACGCTGCAAGTTTGCATGAACTGATTGATCGCGCCCTTCCCGCAAGAGGTCTGCAGGGTGTTCTAACTGCTGGAAAACAATCGAGGCGCGCGCGATCGATGAGCGATTGAACGTTTCGGCGACGCTCTGGCCGCCTTTACCAGGGGTGACACCGCCCACCACCTTTGGTCCCCGTATTCGCGCATCAAGCGAGTCCGCGCCTGACCTTCCCGGCCCGTAATGCCCTGCACGAGCACGCGCTTCGTCTCGTCGATTAAAATGGCCATGGGATTTCGGCGTCGAGTTTATGTGCCTCAGGCCCACTGATGCACCTCGTCCTGCCGGCGCGGATCTGTCGCCTCGATGATAACGCTGACCGACTTTTGGTTAAAGCCCTTGAAGCCGCCTTTGCGTTCCAGATTTTCGAGGTGACTCCCGATCGCGCCTTCTTTGGCGAACTTGCTGAACTGCTGGTCCGTAATGAGCCCGCGACAGTGCAATCTCTCGAGCCGCCCGCGTCTGACGGGCCAGCGCTCGCCTTCGGTAAAGGCCTGCTTCAGAAACGGAAAATCGGAGAACGAATCCATCGTCTGGATCTTTGCCTTGGCGAGCTGCTCGCGGAGCAATGGGTGATCGAATCGGCATTCCAGATGATGCATTCCCGCCTCGAGAAAACTCTCGCCGTGCAATCCGACCCAAAGCCCGATCGTGCGCAGCTTTTTCTCCTCCGGCGACAGCGGTTTTCTGGAGAAATCGATCTCGGTTTCGTCGGGATAAAGATCGACGTCGTTGAAGATCGTGATCCCCTCGATCGGTTGCTCGACGATCTGCGCCCCCCAACCGGCCTGCGCCCCGGCGTAGTAACGCTCGCGCCGATGGAACCCGAGCATCTCCCACGCTTTCATGAGACTGACGAAATGCTTCCGCGACGAGCGGAAGGTGTGATGATCGTGATTCGTCCAGCCGAGTCCGAGCAAATCCTGCCGGCGCTTCTGCTCGATCCCGGCGCGGTTCCGCTTCTGCCAATAGGCCCGCTCCTCTTCAAAAACGAGATGACAGGCGAGATCCCGTCCCACGAGATCGATCATCTTCTGCAGGCGCTCGAGCGAATGCGCGAAGCCTTTCGCGTCATCGTCCCAGACGCGGCGGCGCGTCTGCCAAAGCTCACGCGCGGCGAGATACCTCTTCAGGTCCACCGCCTGCGTGAGGTAACCGCGATAGCCGCGGCGCTCAATCGCATAAAGATCGCAACCGTTTTCCTTGTAGGCGAGCATCTTGCGGAAACGCGAGAAGGGCTCGCCTTCGATCTCGTTCGTGATCCCATGGACGCCGGCAAAATCAGCCACAAACTCTGACCGGATCGCAATCGCAGGCGGATACTTCACATTTGTCGCCGCCAGCAGTACGCGCGGCAGCATCGCTTCCGGATGCCACATTGCCTTTAGGTTTTCGCGATTTTCGCCTAACGGATCTTCCACGAAACCGGCCTCGCGCAGAGAGGGCTCGTCGGAGGCCGGCAAGACAAGATGATCGACCCAGTCGAGAAAGAGCGTGCCGGTCTCGAGACGCATCCGCTGCGAGAGAAGGCGCGCGAAACTGTTCCGCTCGAGGAAAGTGGCGATGCGATCGAGAAGAAGATTCTCGGCCTCGTAGCAGAGTGGCCAGTTGAATTGATTTTCCGCCTCGTTAGGCGCTTCGAGAGTGGTCGTGCTCATACCGAAAAGGTTAGCCGAGAGTTCAAAGTTGTCATTCTGAGCGCAGCGAAGGACCTCACGAGCAATTGGAGACTTCGGAGCTACAAGCTGTCCGAAAAGTACCGCAGCCGTAACACAGGCTTCCAGCCTGTCAGGTCGCGCGGGCTTTGAGCGCGATATTTCCCAGCCTTAAGGCAAATGCCCGCACGACGCGACAGCCAGGATGGCTGTCTTACGACTTTTCGGACAGCCTCTAGCAAAAAGGTGGACAGAAGGTAGGTCCTCGTGCTGCTAGGCCGTCGCGCTGCCTTCTTCCGGTCCGCCGAATTGAATACCCTGCGCGAGCGGCAGTTCGGTCGAGTAATTGATCGTGTTGGTGGTGCGCCGCATGTACACCTTCCACGAATCGCTCCCACTCTCGCGTCCGCCGCCGGTTTCTTTCTCGCCTCCGAATGCGCCGCCAATCTCCGCCCCGCTCGTGCCGGTATTGACGTTGCAGATCCCGCAATCGCTCCCTTCCGGGCCAAGGAATTTCTCCGCTTCGCGCACGTCGTTGGTGAAGATGGCGGAGGTCAGGCCCTGCGGCACACCGTTGTTGATCGCGATCGCTTCGTCGAAATCGCGATAGGTCAGGAGATAAAGAAGCGGCCCGAAGGTCTCATCGTGGACGATTTTGTAATCGGGTTTCGCGTTCGTTAGGCAAGGCGTCATGTAACAGCCGCCGGGGAACTGCTCCCCATCGAGTCGCTCGCCACCGTAGAGCACTTCGCCGCCTTCCTCCTTCAGTCGCTCGATCGATGCGAGCACGTTGTCGACGGCCTGCGAATCGATCAGCGGACCCATCAGTGTCTTTTCGTCGAGCGGGTTTCCGATCGGGACCGACTTGTAGGCTCGCAGAAGCTTCTCGCGCACTTTGTCGGCGACTGATTCGTGCACAATGACGCGCCGTGTGGACGTGCAACGCTGACCCGCCGTGCCGACTGCGCCGAAGAAAATCGATTGCGTTGCCATCTCGAGGTCGGCGCTGGGACAAACGATAAGCGCGTTATTGCCCCCGAGTTCCATAATCGTTTTCCCGAGCCGGCCGTGCACCGTTTTGGCAACGTCGATCCCCATCCGCACCGAACCGGTCGCGGAGACCAATGGAATGCGCCGATCGGTGGCGAGTTTCTCCCCGACCGTTACGCGATCGCCGATGAGGAGGGAAAAAATCGCCGGATCAGCACCGGTTTCGCGGCAGACGCGCTCGGCAATTTTTATGACTGCGATCGCGGTGAGGGGAGTTTTTTCGGACGGTTTCCAGATCGTCGCGTCGCCACAAACTGCTGCGAGCGCCGCATTCCATGACCAGACCGCGACGGGAAAATTGAAAGCCGAAATGACAGCGACAAGACCAAGCGGATGCCACTGCTCCATCAGGCGATGTTTCGCGCGCTCCGATTGAATCGTGAGGCCATAAAGCATGCGCGATTGCCCAACAGCGAAGTCGCAGATGTCGATCATCTCCTGCACTTCGCCTTTGCCTTCGGCGAGAATCTTGCCCGACTCGAGCGAAACGAGTTTGCCGAGATTGTTTTTCTGCTCGCGGAGCGCGTTCCCGAGCTGCCGAATGGTTTCGCCACGCACTGGACCGGGGGTGACGCGCCATTTGGTGAAGGCTTCTGCGGCGCGGCCGACCACTTTGTCATAGTCTTCCGCGGACGCGGTGCGGTATTTGCCTAACGCCTTCCCGTCAACCGGTGAAATCTTCTCGTGGACGTCACCGGCACCGTGCCATTCACCGCAAAAGGCGCCGTCGGCCGTGCCGGTGATGCCCAGCTTTTCGAGCAGTTCGGTCATGGCTATTCCATCCGCCGGCACTGCTCGCCGAGGAGGCCGATCGCTTCGTCGACCACTTCCTTCGTGATGTCGAGCACGGGCCGGAAGCGGATCGCGCGCTCGCCCGATTTCAACGCGAGGACGCCGTTGTCGAAGAGACCTTTCCAGAAAGCATTCCGCGTCGCCGGGTCGGGCAGATCGAAGGCGAGGAACAGTCCGCGCCCGCGCACGGCGGTCATGATCGGGTTTTCCTTTTGCAGTTCAAGCAGCCGCTCGAGGAAATACGCGCCGACGACGCGTGCGTTCTCGACCAGGTTTTCCTCCTCGATGATCTGAAGGAAATGGGTCGAACGCACCATGTCGGTAAAGTTGCCGCCCCAGGTGGAATTGATCCGGCTCGGGAGTCGGAAGCAGTTGTCCTTCACCTCGTCGAGGCGCGGGCCGGCCATGACGCCGCAGACCTGGGCTTTTTTCCCGAAGGCCATCAGGTCGGGCATAACGCCGAAATGTTGGCAGCACCAGTTCCTGCCCGTGGCGCACATCCCGCACTGCACTTCGTCGAAGATGAGGAGCATCTCGTTCTCATCGCAAATCCGGCGGAGCGTCTGCAGCCATTCGCCGCGGAAATGATTGTCGCCGCCCTCGCCTTGGATCGGCTCGATGATGATCGCCGCGATATCAATGCCGCGCTTCCTGACGAATTGCATGATTTCCTCTTCGGACTTCTTTTCGCGCGCGATCACGTCGGCTTCGCGCTCGCTTTCGTCTAACGAAAAATCGATGAAGGGGGTGGAGACGCGCGGCCAGTTGAACTTGGCGAAGAGATCGGTCTTCACCGGGTCGGTATTGGTCAGGCTCATCGTGTAGCCGCTGCGGCCGTGGAAGGCGCGGCGGAAATGAAGAATCTCCGTCCCGCGTTCGCCGCAGCCGGCCGCCATGTTTTTGCGCACCTTCCAATCCATCGCCGCCTTGAGGGTGTTCTCGACCGCGAGCGCGCCGCCTTCGATGAAGAGCATCCGTTCGAGCGGCGGCATACCGACGATGCGCCAGAGCGTTTCGACAAAACGCCCATAGCCCTCGGAGTAAACATCCGAGTTGGCGATTTTGACCTCGGCCGCGCTGAGGAGATCGGCCTGCACTTCCGGCTTGTCGAAATGCGGATGATTGAAGCCGACCGGGTTCGATCCGAAGAAGCCATAGAGATCGATCAAGCGCCGGTTGTCCTTGGCGTTATGCAGATAGGAGCCTTTGCTTTTCTCGAGGTC
This sequence comes from Chthoniobacterales bacterium, assembly GCA_036493915.1. Lineage (GTDB taxonomy): Bacteria > Verrucomicrobiota > Verrucomicrobiia > Chthoniobacterales > UBA10450 > Palsa-1392. The sequence continues at coordinate 4,879 of DASXPA010000034.1, forward strand.
GATGACGATGCGAAAACCATCGAGCAAAACGTGCTCGGCGATCTGGTCGAGGACGCGGGATTTGGTGGGCGTTTGTGGGCTCTGGCTGACGCGGCGTGACGAGGACGTGCGGGCCGCCTCCGTGAGCACGGATGGCATACTCATGCGCTGATCGTAGCTGGGGCGAAGATGTTGGTCAACCAAGCCACCAAGGCGGCCGTAGGACAGATATCTCCTCTGTGCTACACGATTCCTTCGCGCAGGTTTTCGTGCTTTCCGGCCATCAACTCCTGCGTCAGGTCGTATCCCGAGCGATCAGCGTTTTCGGAAACACCGTCGAAATGCGTGTTGATGCGCATCTTCGCGGAGCGACAGAAATAGATCGCGACGGAAAGGATTTCATCGGCCGGTTCGCCGCTGTCGATCTTGTGCTGCGCAAAAGAGCAGGTCGCGCTGATGGCAAACAGCTCGGTTGCGATGCCGACAAAACGGGAGAGTAGGAGTTGCTCGCGGTCGAGCTTTGGACCGAACCGCGTCATGGCGTGGAAAAGGCCCCGCGCGAGTTTCTTGCTCGCACCGGCGGCGTAACGGACGTGCGGGCGCAACTTCACATGCAACTGCTCGAGGTCGCCGGCGGTGCCGAGAGTCCACTGTTTCGGATACCAGCTCGCGTAAAACTTGCCCGATTGAATCGCCGCCTTGGCCCGTTCCGCGGTCGAGAGCGTGGTGTTAAAAATCGCGCCGCCGACCTTGAGATGCGGATCGAGCGCTTCGCGCGCGATGAAGAGGCGCATGATCTCGCTCGAGCCTTCGAAGATCATGTTGATGCGGCAATCGCGCAGGAAACGCTCCACCGGAATGCCTTCTTCGCCGCGGCCCTCGAGCGACTCCGCGGTCTCGTAGCCGCGGCCGCCACGCACCTGCATCGCTTCGTCGGCGATGCGCCAGGTCGCTTCCGTCGCCCACATTTTGCACATCGCGGTCTCGATGCGCAGGTCGCCGGCTTTACGATCGACCAACGCGCTGGTGAGAAAGGTCATTGCTTCCATCGCAAAGACGTTGCCCGCCATTTCGGCGACCTTGCCGGCGATCGCGTAATGTTTGCCAATCGGAACGCCCCATTGCACGCGCTCGCTTGCCCATTTGCGACAAATTTCGAGGAGGCGTTTCGACAATCCGACGCAGGCTGCCGGGATCGTTAGGCGGCCAGTGTTTAGAGTCGTTAGGGCAACCTTCAAACCCTGACCTTCTTTCGCGATCAGGTTCTCCTTCGGAACGCGCACATCGGTGAACTTGACGATGCCGTTGTAGAGCGCGCGCAAGCCCATGAAATGACAGCGATAGGTGATCTCCAGACCGGGCGAATCGACATCGACGATGAACGCGGTGATCTGTTTGCGCTCTTTGCCTTTGACGATCTTCGGCGCCGTCTTCGCCATGACGACGAGGACGCCAGCCTTGATCAGGTTCGTGCACCAAAGCTTTTCGCCGTTGAGGATGTAGGCGGAGCCGTCCTCGGTTAAATCGGCGCGGAGGCTCATGTTTGCCGGATCGGAGCCGGCGTTCCATTCCGTGAGGGCGAAGGCGGAGATTTCCTTGCGCGCGACGCGCGGAAGATATTTCGCCTTTTGCTCTTCGGTGCCGAAGAGCAACAACGGCTGCGGCACGCCGATCGATTGATGCGCGGAAACGAGCGCGGTCAGGTTCGCGTCCCAGCTGCCTAACAACATCGCAGCGCGTCCGTAATTCACCTGCGACAACCCGAGACCGCCATACTCGGTTGGAATTTTCACCCCGAAGGCACCCATCGCAAAGAGCTCGTCGATGTTCTTCTGCGGGATCTCCCCGGTGCGATCGATCTCGTCGGCATCGACGTTTTTCTCGAGATACTCCCGGAGCTCTTTCAGAAACGGATCACCGTTTGCGCGGTCTTCCGCGCTCTGCGCCGGGTAGGGAAAGATGCGATCGAAATCGAAGCGACCGATGAATAGGTTGCTCGCAAAACTGCCGCGCTCATCGAGGGGATCGCGGGAGCTTTCGGCGAGCTCGAGGGCGGCGCGCTTCCCCTCCGACATTTTCGAGGTGTCAATCACGGACCGGGCCTCCGGCTTCGCGTTGGTTTCTTCTGCGACTTGTTTCTCAGGAGCTTCGAGCGGTGTCTTCATAAAACTTTGTGCCGGCTTCCGCATGTTGACGGAGCAGATCGCAGGGCTGGAATTTCTCGCCCTTGCTGGCGACGGCTGCAATCAATTTGCGGGCACCGAAATGATCGGCAAATCGGAGCGGCCCGCCGCGCAAAGGCGCGAAGCCAGTACCGAGGATCATGCCATAATCGGCATCCTCCGGCGCGGCCACGACCTGCTCTTCGAGACAACGCGCGGCTTCGTTGACCATGAGAAAGATGAGGCGATGGGCGAGATCCTTGTCCTTCTGAGCGGCGGGCGCGCGCCATTCGTTCAGAGATTCGTTAGGCGACTGTTGTTTGCCTTCATATTTGTAAAAGCCGCTTCCGGTTTTGCGGCCAAGCATTTTCGTCGCCCGCATTTTCGTGAGGATCGCAGGAGTTGCGTCTCGCGCGCCGAACGCCTGTTTGAGCGTCGTCGCGATATCGACTGTGATATCGACGCCGATCTCGTCGATTAAACGCAGCGGCCCCATCGGCATGCCCCATTCCATGAGAGCGTCGTCGATCGTTTTCGCGTCCACGCCATTTTCGAAAAGCTCGGCGGCATCGAGGAGGTAGGGAAAGAGGACGCGGTTGACGAGAAAGCCTGGACGATCCCTGACGACGACGGGCAACTTGCCGATCTGCCGCGCGAAGGCGAGAGCGCGCTCTTTCGTGTTCTCGGAAGTTTGCTCGCCGATCACGACTTCGATCAGCTTCATACGGCTGACGGGATTGAAAAAGTGCAGACCGATGACGCGCTGCGGATGTTTCGTTTCCGCGGCGAGAGTGCTGACCGAGAGGGCGGAAGTGTTCGTCGCGAGGATGTCCGTGTCGTCAATTTTCGCGTCCATGTCGTGGAAAATCAGGCGCTTGATCTCGAGTTTTTCGGAGGCGGCTTCGATCACGATCTGTGCGTCGCGCAGCGGGCCGGGATCGGCGGAAGCGACAACGCGGGCGCGGCCTTCTTTCGCTTTTTCTTCGCTCATGATCCCGCGCTTGACGGCTTCACCGTAGGCCTTCTCGATCCGGGCGAGCCCGGCGCTGACGACCTCCGTGCTGACGTCGCGCAGGATGACGGAGACGCCGCGCGCGCTGAGCCATTGCGCGATACCGGAACCCATCACGCCCGCGCCGATGACGGCGGCGTGAGTTATCTTTTCGTTAGGCACTTTGCTCGTGCCTTTTCTGTATTTGTCGGCGAGAAAGAAATTGCGAATGAGGTTGCGGGTCGATTCGGTTTCGCCGAGATCGACGATGGCGTCGAGCTCACGGCCAAGGGATTCGTCGAGTGAACCCGTTAGGCTTCGGTTGATGATTTCGGCGGCGCGGGCCGGGGCGGAATTATGGGATTTGGGCGCGGTGATTGGAACCCGCGTCGCTGGAGTTCCGCCGTCCGGGTTGCGTTTGCCCAAGGCGAGCTTTGCGCGGGCCGCGTCGAGCAACTTCTCTTGCGGGACCACTTCATCGACGAGGCCGAGCTTGAGTGCTTCCTGCGCTGGATAAAGTTTGCCTTTCAAGATGATCTCGGCCGCTTTCTCTGGGCCAATCAAACGTGGCAACCGCGTCGCGCCACCCCATGCTGGGACTAGTCCGAGCGTAGTCTCCGGCAGTCCGATGCGGGTCGCCGCCGCATCAGAGGCGACGCGGTAATCGCAGGTCAGGGTGATCTCGTAACCGCCGCCCGCGCACGCGCCGTGGATCGCGGCCACGGTCGGCACCTTGAGCGCGGCGAACCTGTTAAAAACGCGCTGGCCTTCCTCGATGAAGGCGCGCATCTCGCCGGTTTGCGCCTGGCGCAGCAGCGTCTGCAGATCGGCGCCGGCGATGAAGATCGACTTTTTTGCCGAGGTAACGACGACGCCTCTCACGGCGCTTTCTTTGTCCAGAAAATCGAGATGCGTGCTGAGGTCGCGGAGGGACGCGGCATCGAAGATGTTGGCGCCCGAATCAGGCCGATCGAAAATCAGGAGACAAACGCCATCCTCGCCGAGCTCACGGCGAATCAGAGGCGTCGCAGGAGATGAAGTCATCCGTTTTAGTTAGACCGCTTTCGCAAAAATTCCAAGCGGTCTGGAGTTGAAGGGACGACGCGTTGAACAGTTGAAGGGTTAAAGCGTTGAAGCGAGAAGGCAGTTAGGCTAAACAGCGCTCCACGTTGCGCTCTCACGCCGCTGCAGCGCTTCAACCCTTCAACGCTTCACCCATGGTCGGCCGGATTCTAGAACCCGAAATCACCAGCTTGATCGATGCGCGCAATTTCAGCGCGCTGCGTGAGCTGTTCTCGGAAATGCCGCCAGCGGATGTGGCCGAGATTATTCTCGATCTACCCGAGGGCGAGCAGGTGATTATTTTTCGCATCCTCCCACACGCGCTGGCGGCGGATGTTTTCGAATATCTCGACGTTGAGGCGCAGCAACAATTGCTTCGTGGAATGGCCCAGGAGCAAGTCGTCGGGATTCTGAATGAGATGTCGGCAGACGACCGTACGGCGCTGCTCGAAGAGTTGCCGAGCGCGGCGGCCCGGCAGTTAATCCGGCTGCTGACGCCCGAGGAACGCCGGATCGCGCAGGCGCTGCTCGGGTATCCGGAAGGGAGCGTCGGACGTTTGATGACGCCCGATCTGATCGCGATCGATGCGAACTGGACGGTGAAGGAAACGCTCGATTATGTGCGAGAAAACGGCCGCGACTCGGAAACCCTCAACGTCATCTACGTGGTCGACGACCGCGGGAAATTGATCGACGACCTGCGCATTCGCGAGTTTCTCCTCACGCCGCTCGACAAGAAGGTGAGCGAATTGGTGGACGAAAATTTCGTCGCGCTGGCGGTGACCGATTCACAGGAAGACGCGCTCAATGTTTTCCGAAGATACGACCGCAGCGCGCTCCCGGTCGTCGATTCCACGGGCGTGCTCGTGGGGCTCGTCACGACGGACGACATGCTCGACGTCGCGGAAGAGGAAGCGACGGAAGACATCCAGAAATTCGGCGGCATGGAGGCGATGGACGAGCAATACATGCGCATCCCGCTCTGGCGGATGGTGCGGAAACGCGCGAGCTGGCTGGTGGTGTTGTTTCTCGGCGAAATGCTGACGGCGTCCGCCATGAGCTACTACGAAGCCGCGATCGCGCGGGCAGTCGTGCTCGCGCTTTTTCTGCCGATGATTATTTCGAGCGGCGGCAACTCGGGCTCGCAGGCGTCGATGTTGATCATCCGCGCGATGGCGCTCGGGGAGGTGACGTTACGGGATTGGTGGCGGGTGATGCGCAAGGAAATACTCGCGGGACTGCTTCTCGGGATGGTGCTCGGAACGATCGGTTTCTTACGCGTGGCGGTCTGGGCGCAATTTTCAACTGTTTATGGTCCGCATTGGTTGCTGGTTGCGCTCACGGTCGGCGTGGCGTTGATCGGAGTTGTGCTTTGGGGATCGCTCTCGGGATCGATGCTGCCGTTTATTCTGCGCGGGCTCGGGGCGGACCCGGCAACTTCTTCGGCGCCGTTCGTCGCCACACTCGTGGATGTGACCGGACTGGTGATTTATTTCAGCCTGGCACTGCTCATCTTGCGCGGCGCGATGCTTTGAAGTCGGACCGCGACGCGGCGTTTTCTGTCATCCTCCTGAGCGAAATGTAAGATCTCACGGAGTAACGCTAAACCTTCATTGATCGCGAAGACTTGAACGAAATTGTGATCCTTTCGCTGCGCTCAGGATGACACGGTGAGAGCGCGGGTTGCCGGGCAAGGAGTCGTTAGGCCAAAGCCACTTCGCCGGATTCGATCGCCACCCATTCGCCGCCCGCGCGTGAATCCGCGACCGCCTGCACCACCCGCATGTAACCCACTCCATCCTCGAAATCGGGGTGCGGCCGAATGCGACCACGCGATTTCACGGCCGCAATAAAGTCGTCCTCCACGTGCCACTCGGTTTCGAGGTCTGGGGTTAACTCCGCCACCTGCAGAGCGCGGTCGCCGATCTGCGCGACGTGGACGACGTCGGCGCCGAAGTCGTAAGTGAGCGTCCCGAGATCGCCGTAAACTTCCAGCCGATCGGCCGGGGAATGCGCGTCGACCCCGCTGAATTCAAGCACGCCTTCCATCCCGTTGGCGAAACGGCAGAGCACCGTGAGGATGTCGGGAATCACGACTTCGTACCCTTGGCGAAGCGGCTGAATAATTTCGCCGCGTGCGAAGAGCCCGGTAATCTCACAGAACCAACGCTGTAACACTTCGGCGTAAATCCCGAGGGTGAGTACGTTGAGCCCGCTGAGCTCGACCCGCTGACGCCAATGGGCCGCCGCATCGGGATCGAGGAAGAGGCTGTTCAAACTTTGCAGACGCAGATGATGCAGCCGGCCAAGCACATTTTCGACGAGCAATTTTTGCACGAGCAAGTCCGCGCGCATCCCGTGCGGTGGTGGACAAAGCATCGTCACAAGCGCGGGAAACCGCCGCGCGGCCGCGAGCATTTCCTCCGCTTCAGCGAGGTCCATCGCCATGCGCGCCTGACAAAAAACATGCTTCCCCGCCTCCAGGGCCGAGAGGGTGATCGCGGAGTGCATGTAGGGCGGCGTCCCGATCCAGATGATGTCGAGGTCGGCAAGACCAAGCAGTTCCGCCCAGTTTTGCATCGGCGTGGATTGCGGCGCGTTCTCGCGGCAAAATTTCTCCGCGCTCTCGTAGGTGGAATTGCAAATCGCAACGATCTCGACATCGGGATTGCGCTGCAACGCCGGGAGGTGACGCCGCCGCACGATCTCCCCTGCCCCGACGATTCCGATCCGAAGTTTTTGGTGATTTTTTTGGCTCATAAAGACCTCGGACATGGCTTGGGTGCGGTGGAATCTCATTTGACCATGGTTCTGACCGGCTGTTCAACACCGAAAGATTTCGCGAGGGAAAGAATTCGTGAACCGGGACTCGTGAAGCGTTACATCGGACCAACTGCGTAGCGATCGCGCTCCCTCTTCTGATTCACGATTCTCGGATGTGAAACAACTTGACCGTCGAGGCGACTGACGGCACCTTACGCGCTCCTCCGACCCGGCTTATGGCAAAAGTTTGCAGCATCACAGGATCGAAACCGTCTCGCGGCAGCGTGATTCACCGCCGCGGCATGGCGAAGAAAAAGGGCGGCGTTGGTCGTCACGTCACGAAAAATGTGCCGCGCACGTTCAGCCCCAATCTCCGCGAGCAACGCATCTGGGTGCCGGAGTTGAAAAAATTCGTGCGCGTGAAACTGACGGCGCGCGGGTTGAAGACGATCAACAAAAACGGCGCCTACGCGACGCTAAAAAAAGCCGGTCTGATCGCGGCTTAAATCAGGTCGCTGACGAGGGAGCGTCGGGTGTTGTAGCCGGTGGCGTCGGCTCCGGCTGGTCCGGAAAAGAAGCTTTCTCCGGGCCGGGATCAGCGTTCCCGGCTGCCACAGAGGACGGAGCTTCTTCGGTCGGTTCGTCAGGCGTAGCCGCAGCATCAGGCTGCACCGATTCGTTAGGCATAATGGGCTCGGCTGCTTTCGACGCCGGCGTCTCAGTTTTCGCTGCGCCCGGCGCAACCGGTTTCGCCCGCGCCAGATCGAGCGTTCCATCGTTGAACTCGATGACGTGACCCTCCCTGATCAACCAGCGCAGGTCCGATGCGAGCGCGAGCTTCTTCTTTTCCTGACCGTCCGGGCTGCCTTCGCTTTCATTAGCCGGGAACATTTTTTCCGAAAGCTGTTTGCGGCTGATCCCTTGCGCTCCGGCGACCGTGCGCAGAATCGCACCGATCGAAGGCGAGACCGTGGCGCTGTCGATATGCATAGGCCGCGGGCGCACGGAGGCAACGAAAAGCATCGCTTTGCGATGACGGAAAAGATGAAGGCCGTTGGCGGGAAACGCGCCAATCAACTCCTGCATCATCTTTGAAGGCGAGCGCACTTCCTGCGCCCAGGCATCTTCGATCAAACGGCCAAGCGCGCGGTCGGCGAGCCGCCGGCTGACCACGCCGTCGAGAGTTAACTCAGCATTCTCGCGAATCAAATTCACCAAGTAGTTCTGCCGAAAATGTCGTTCCGCTTCCGCCGTGCTGTTAAGTGTGACGGGCGGTTCCTCCTTGAGCGTGGTGTAAGTTGTGAGACCGCGTGCGTCTTCCTTCCAACGCTCAACCACTTCGGGATCGCTCACGATCTCAATCTGGCGTTGAAAATCGGTAAAGCTCACGCGCCGGCTGAAGCGCTGCTCATAAAGCGCGCGCAACTTTTGCTGATAGGCGTGATGATTGGTCGGGCCGAGGAGGGTCCCACTGACGCGATCCCGCGCCACGCTCGTAAAGTTACCTTTGATCGGTTCCGATTGGACAACTTCGATTCGATAGAAATTTTCCTTCTCGTTAGGGAAGGCGGCGTTCTCGAGGAATTTCTTTTCGCTCGCCACCGGACCATTCTTGCCGATTTGAAAGAGCGCAGCCTCCTTCGCCTGCAAACGTACATCGTAACGCTCCGGTTTCTCCAGAAACATCCGCGCGAGGAAAAAAACCGAGTAGGCCACGTGGCTGCCTTTGATTTGCGTGAGGACGTTGTCGAGCACACGCGCATCCGGCAGAAAGCGAACCTCAATCTTCGGCAACGGCGTGGAAATTTCTTCCCTTCGCTGAGGCCGCTCCGGTCCAGGTTGTTGTGGCCCCCGAGCGCGCGGCCCCCGCGACTCCCGACCCGGACCTTCCCGGCGCGGTGGACGCGGCCGACGTTCCCGACGTTCGCCCCCGCGGCGATCGCGATCGCGCTCGCGCGACCCGACACCCTCCTCGCCCGCAAAATCCGCATAGCGATTTTCGTCGGGCGATTCCTTCACCCAGGCGGGGAGCATCTTCAGATCGAAAAGGTCGGCCGCCGGATTCTGCTCAGACATGTGTGTCTTTACCCGCCAATCCGCGGATGTAAAATCTGGGCCCAATCCCGCGCTTGAAAATCGCGAGGCGCGGCCAAAAAAAATTGACAACGAAGCCAATTATTTTAGTTGCCAACACGTGCATGCGCCTTTAAGCCGTCACCCACAGTAAGCGAACCAAGGAGCAAAATTTTATGTCGGACAAACCGATCGAAGAAAAAGTCAAAGAGATCATCGTCGAGCAATTGGGAGTGAATCCGGAACAGGTCACCCCGCAGGCGTCTTTTATCGAAGATCTGGGCGCCGACTCGCTCGATATCGTCGAGCTGGTGATGGCTTTTGAAGAGGAATTCTCGGTGGAAGTGCCCGACGAAGACGCGGAGAAATTGCAGACCGTCGGCGACGTCGTGAAGTACATCGAGGAGAAAGCGAGCACCAAGGAATAACCGCGGAGTTGTTCGCCTAACGAACATTCGGGAGGGGAAACTCAAGACACGGCTGCGGCCGTGTTTTTTGTTGGGCAAAGGTTGCAGTCCCGCTTCCCGAGGAGAAACTAGCGCGTGAATCTCCTCTGGCTGACCGATCCGATCTTCGATCTGGCCGGCCATCACATCTCCGCTCTCGGCATCGCGGCTTTCGTCGCGCTGTTCATTCTCGGGCTCATCATCGCCCGGGTGCTTCAAAGCGCGTTCGTGAGGCGGCTGCTCAGCCGGCTCAAGCTCGACAGCAATTTCGTCGCCATCATCACGACGATCCTAAGCGCTGTCGCCATCGTCTTTTTCACCGTCACTGCGATCAATGCGCTTGGCATTCCCCTCGCCTGGACGGCACCGATCCCGGGCATCCCGATCAGCCTCCTGCAGATTTTTCTGCTCATTGCGCTGCTCTTTCTCGTCTTCTGGGTTTCCTCGCGATCGAAGCGATTTCTATTCAATCGCTTTCTCGTCCATAGCGGGCTCGACCGCTCGCTCCAGTATGCAATTTCGCAGATCGTCTCCAACGTCATCCTCGTCGTCGGCGTTTTCATCGTTCTGCAAAACACCGGCATTCATCTCGAGGCACTGACAGTTTTTGCCGGTGCGGTCGGCGTTGGCGTCGGATTCGGTCTGCAAAATATCACGAGCAATTTCATCAGCGGTCTGGTCATTCTCGCGGAGCGCCCGATCACGATCGGCGATCGCGTTGAGGTTGCGGGGATTGTCGGGCAGGTGCGAAAAATCCGCGCGCGCAGCACCGTTGTGGTGACGAACGACAACATCGCCACGATCGTGCCGAACCAAAAATTCATCGACTCGCCAGTGACGAACTGGACTTGGGGCGATCCGCGGGTGCGCTTTCGCATTCCGGTCGGCGTGGCCTACGGGAGCAATACGGAATTGGTCCGAAAGAAGTTGATCGAAGCGGCGGAGGAAGACCCGCATACTTTGGAAGATCCAGCGCCGAGCGTCTTCTTCAAAGAGTTCGGTGACAGCTCGCTGAACTTCGAGCTCGTCGCCTGGAGCGATGAAATGAGCAATCGGCCCTCGCGTTTCCGGAGCGATCTCAACTTCGCGATCGATAAGAAATTCCGCGAAGCCGGCATCGAGATTCCCTTCCCGCAGCGCGACCTCAACATCCGCACCGGCGTGCTCAAGACGCAGGCGGTGCCCGAGCCGGAAGAGCCGGAGTCGGCTGCAAGTTGAAGCTTCTCTGCGACTACGGCTTGAAACTGAAGCGGTTTTGGCTAACTGGGTTAGCTATTCCTAGCAGCCCTTCACTCCTCTCTCCTGCGCGCGGGCTCTTCGGCACTCCGCTCCGGATTCCGAACGGCTTTGTCACCGTAGTGACGCGGGCCGAATTACAGAATCTTCCAGCCTGGCGGGAACCGTTCCGTGACCGGTGCAAGGACGAGCGCTTTTACGAACTTATCAGCGGGAGCCTCTCGGGAGATTTCGATTATTATTTCCTCATCCTCGAAGACGAAGAGCATCGCGTGCGCGGGATCCAGCCGCTCTTTTTCGTCCGCCAAAATTTGACCGAAGCCCTCTCCGGTCCGCTGCGCCAAATGCTCGATCGCATCCGGCGGAGGTTCCCGCGCTTTCTCACTCTGAAGATGCTCATGGTCGGCTGCGCGGCGGGCGAGAGCCATCTCGGCGCCTGTCGCCCGGAAGATGCCGAATGGGTCGCACAGTCGCTCCATTCTTGTCTGAAGACGTTCGCCCGCGAGGCGCGCGCGTCGCTCGTCGTACTGAAGGATTTTCCCGCGCGCTATCGCCAGTCGCTCCAGAGTTTTTCCAACAACGGCTACACCCGGGTCGCGAGCATGCCGATGACGCGGCTCTCTCTCCGGCACCGCCATTTCGAGGAATACCTGGCGTCGTTAGGCAAAGCGACCCGGAAGAATCTGCGCCGCAAATTTCGAAAGACGGCGCAAAGCGCGCCGATCACCTGCGTGGTGCTGAACGATGTCACAGCGATCATCGACGAGATCTACCCGCTCTACCTGCAGGTCCATGAGCGCTCGAAGCTGCACTTCGAGAAGTTGACCCCGGAGTATTTCTGCCGGCTTGGCCGCGAAATGCCGGAGCGCGCGCGCTTTTTCGTCTGGCGGCAGGAAGGCCAGGCGATCGCTTGCAGCCTCTGCCTCGTGCACGACGACACGATTTATGACGACTATCTCGGGCTCGATTATCGCGTCGCCTTTGATCTTAATCTCTATTTTTACACGCTGCGCGACATCCTGAGTTGGGCGATCGACGCCGGCCTTCGCTTTTATTGCAGCAGTCCGCTCAATTACGACCCGAAGCTTCACCTCGGCTGCGAGCTCATGCCGCTCGATCTTTACGTCACGCACACCGGCGCGTTCCTCAATCCCATCTTCCGGCATGCGCTGCGCTATCTCCAGCCGACGAAACACGATCCAATCCTGCGCCGGTTCCCAAACGCGCACGAGCTTTGATCCCGTCGGTGGTGGCTGAGCTTTCTGCGCGATTCGCGGACGCGCCTCTCCGAACTGCAAGCGCGTGACCCGTTTACCCGCGCGTTGGTTTGCAAATCCCTGGGTGCAGTTGTCGATCTGCGTCCTGATCGCGACCGCAGCGGAAGTTTTTCTCAAACTGGGCGCGGAAGAGACTCCAATGAACACCTGGTCGTGGACCGGGCTCACCAGCCTTCGGTCCGGCTGGGTTTGGTGGGGCATTCTCGCTTCCGTCCTCAGTCTCTTCAACTGGCTCGCGACGATCCGGAAACTTCCCCTCACGATCGCCTTTCCCGTCGGCCAGGCCGTGCACATTCTGGTTCCGCTCACTTCCTGGATATTTCTCCGCGAAGCCATCTCACCCTTGCGCTGGTGCGGGATCGCGCTCGTTCTGCTCGGCCTGATGATCGTCGCGCGCCCCGCCGCCACACTGGAGGAGAAACTGTGACGCTTTTCGCCGCGTTTCTCATTTTTGTCTCGCTAATCTGTTTTGTGGCGGGCCAGATTTTGCTTAAGCACGCCATGGATATCAGCGCGCGCGTGGACTTTTCCCGGCTGCGGGGGGCGCTGGTTTTTGCCGCTGCCATCGTCATGTTCGCAGCGAACTTCTTCATTAACATCGGGCTCCTGCAACGTTTCGATCTCAGCTATTTCTTCCCCTTCCAGGGGCTGAGCGTGATCCTCATCGCCTTTGCGGGCGCGTTCCTCCTCAAGGAGAAGTTGACCCTTCGCCTAACGATCGGCTCAATCGTGATCAGTCTGGGGGTAATCTTTGTCTCGCTGAGCTAGCTCGCGTTCGGCTCCAATGCCGTGAGCAGTTGTCGTAACGCCGCGAGATTCGTCTCCTGCCTTTCGACGAATGATCGCTCTGGAAGTTTCGGATGATCGAAATTCGCAGCGAAGCGCTGCTTCCGGCGCGCGTAAATCGGCGTCGACCAGGCGCCGCAAATATCGCCGGCCGCAATCCGATCGCCGAGCAAACGCAACGCCCAGGTCAGATCCTCGACTGTGAACCGCCCATTCTCCCAATTCGTCGCGGCATCCTCCGCGCGCAGACAATCGAGATCGACGGTGACGTAAACTTCCGTTGAGCCAACTCGCCTGACGAATTCGGAGAATTTCGCGCGCCAATCCTCTCGCAGAATTGCGCCACGCCGCTGCCGCTCTTTCGCGTTCCGCTCGTCGGCCCACGGGTGCACCTCCAACCGGCCGGCGCGCTCCGCACGATTGTTCCCGAAAATCCGGCCCGGCCACCAGCATTCGAAGTTGCCGCAACCCCAGACGCTCACCTTCTCAATCTGCGGCAATTCGAGCGCGCGGTTGACCCAACTTCCGCAAGCCCAGCGCGGCGGGCGAATGTCCCAGTCAGGATGATTATCGAACGAAACCACCGTCGTTAGGCGGTCGTGCCGTCGTAGCCAGAGCGCGCTGAGATGATGAAAATCCCCGGAGCCGTAAACGAGGAACGGCGGCAGCTCCAATTTCAGCGCACGCACGAAGGATTCGATCTCGCGCGACGGCGCCGAAAAGCGCAGTCGCGGTCCCCATTCGCGGAGATCGAGCGTGGGCAGAAACGACGGCTCAAAGCGCCAGGCATCGTCCAAATTCAAATGCAAGATCGAGGCGCGGTTCATGAAGAAAAAGAAACGGCCAGACGCGCACTCCGCGCCGCCAAAGCGATCCAATAATTGCCATCGCGACGAAAGCCAAAAAGCGGAAGACGCAGAAAAAACCTGAGAATCGCGACATCTTCTGCCGCGTGCAGGAGGCTTTTCGCATCGCCGCGCGGAAAGCCTCCGCGGTCCTGGGGACGGCCTGGGCGTTTATCGGTGCGGTCGCTATCATCGTGATTTGGGCAATGACGGGGCACCTCTTTGGTTATTCCGACACTTGGCAGCTCATTATCAATACGGGGACCACGATCGTCACTTTCCTCATGGTCTTCCTCATTCAAAACACGCAGAACCGCGATTCCAAAGCGATCCAGCTCAAGCTCGACGAATTGATTCGCAGCGTGACCGGCGCGCGCAACAAGTTGATGGATTTGGAAACGCTTTCCGATGAGGACCTCGATGATTTTCAGCGGGAATTTGAGCGTCTGCGCAAGCGCTCCAGAGCGACGGCGGAAACGGTGGAAAAGAGCGACGGCAAAGCCAATTCAAGCTGAGCCGCGCGCCTCGCCGCGACGGATGAATCTTGGGCCGGCAGGACAAAGCTGAAGCAGCTCGCAGTTTTCGCAATCCGGTTTGCGGGCATAACAGCGGCGCCGGCCATGCCAGATGAGCCAGTGACTCCAGTCCGTCCAATGCTCCTGAGGAATTAACTTCATCAACTCCTGCTCAATCTTGATTGCATCTGTTTGTTTCGTTAGGCCAAGCCGCTGCGAAAGCCGCGCGACGTGCGTATCGACGACGATGCCTTCGTCGATCTGAAAAGCATTGCCAAGAACGACATTGGCGGTTTTCCGGCCAACTCCGGGAAGCGCGTTCAGTTCCGCCATCGTTTGCGGGACTTTCCCACCATGTTCCTTGGCGATCGCCGCCGTCGCGCCGCGAATACTCCTGGCTTTACTGCGGAAAAAACCAGTCGACTTGATCGCCTTCTCTAACTCCGCCGCCGGCGCGGCCGCATAATCCGCCGCCGTTCGGTAAAGTCGAAAAAGCTCCGGTGTCACCAGGTTGACGCGCTTATCGGTGCATTGCGCGGAGAGAATCGTTGCGATCAATAACTGCAGGGGAGTTTTGAAATCGAGCTCGCAGTGCGCGTCAGGATAGACCTGCGGCAGCAGCTTCACCAACCGCTGCGTGCGCTCAGGTCGCGTCATTGCCTAACGAATCGTCGCCGGAGGGGCGGCGCTGCTCGCGCCACCGGCCCCAGATTTCTTCCCCGCGCCTAACGAGTCGTCGCGCCCAAGCGAACTCAGTCGCGAGGATCGCGAGTCCGATCGGCACCACGACCACGGCCGGCCCTGGCAAAACGATCAGCGCCAAACCGAGAAGAATCACCGTCCCGCCGATAACGCCGACGATTAGCTTGCGCAGTCGCGGCCGGTTCGATAGGCCGAGTCGCTCCATCCAGCGGGCGTACCACTTCACGGCTTTTCAAGAAAAGGCGCCAGCTTCGGCTCGAGCTGGGGTGGGACATGGGCGATGAGGGTGGCGAAATCGCCGTCGTACTTCAGTTCGAGAATGTGCCCGACGCGATGGACTTCGGCGAGCAACGCCGCCTGGCTCATCGGCACCCGATAACGCGCACGCAGCCGCCAGGAGCTGAGCGCGTTCTGCAGCGCCGGCACCAACTCATCAAGATGTTCGCCCGTGCGGGCTGAAATGGCGACGCTCCCGGGAAATTTCTCGAGGTAAACATTCACTAAATCCTTGTTCTCGAGCAGATCGATCTTGTTGAAAATCGTCAGCGTTTGTTTGCCGTAAGCCCCGAGTTCCTTGATCACGGTATCGACTGCTCCCATCTGTTCATCGACGCGCGAATGGCTCA
Source organism: Chthoniobacterales bacterium (assembly GCA_036493915.1). Taxonomy (GTDB): domain Bacteria; phylum Verrucomicrobiota; class Verrucomicrobiia; order Chthoniobacterales; family UBA10450; genus Palsa-1392. Next base: position 20,342 of record DASXPA010000034.1, read on the forward strand.
GGTCGACGACATGAATGAGCAGGTCGGCTTCGACGACTTCTTCGAGGGTCGCCTTGAATGACTCGATCAAAGTGTGCGGCAGCTTTCTCAAAAATCCGACCGTATCGGTCAGGAGTACGCGCTGTTTGTTAGGCAAAACAAAACTGCGCGTGGTCGGATCGAGGGTCGCGAAAAGTTTGTCCTCCGCGAGCACTCCCGCGCCGGTAAGCAAGTTAAGCAAGGTCGATTTCCCGGCGTTGGTGTAGCCGACGACGGCGGCGACCGGCCATTGATGGCGCTTCCGCCCCTGTCGCTGGACGGCGCGGTGTTTGCGCACTTCTTCGAGATCGCGCTCGAGGCGGGCGATCCGTTCCTGAACCCGGCGGCGATCGACCTCGAGCTGCGTTTCACCGGGGCCGCGCGTGCCGATGCCGCCGGTTTGGCGGGAAAGGTGTGTCCACATTCTCGTTAGGCGTGGGAGCAGGTATTGCAGTTGCGCGAGCTCGATCTGGAGCCGCCCTTCGCGGCTGCGCGCGCGTTGCGCGAAGATGTCGAGAATCAGCTGGGTGCGATCGAGCACTTTGCGCGAGAAGAGATTCTCCAGGTTTCGGCCCTGCGCCGGCGAAAGTTCGTTATCGAAAATCACCGAGGTCACTTCCTGATCCTGGAACGATTCTTTGATCAATTCCGCCTTCCCTTTCCCGATGTAAAATGGCGCCGTCGGCTTCTGTAGTTTTTGCGTGACGGTATCGACTACTTCCGCGCCGGCCGAGTTCGCCAGCTCCGCCAATTCATCGAGCGAGTCGCGCAGGTCCCATTTCGAGACACCTTCTTTTTCGAGCCCGATGAGGAGTGCACGCTCCTGTTTTCGCTGCGGTTTGGTCAGTATCATTCAGCGGGGGCAAAGAAGCGCTCGGCTTTTTGCAGGATCCAATCGACAGCTGCGGCGTGGTCCTTCAACAGAGATAAATTCAGCGGTTCAAAAGTAGTTTGCCCGCGAAACCAGGTCAATTGCCTTTTGGCATACTGGCGGGTCGCTTTCTGAATCGCGGCGATGCAACCCGCTTCGCTCATTTTTTTCTCCAAAAGGAGGCGGATTTCCCCGAGACCGAGCGCCTTTGCGGCAGTCACGCTGAGTTGCTTCAGGCCAGCAATCTCCTCGACCACGCCCTCGTGAAACATCTCTGCAACCCGGTGATCAATCCGGGCGTAAAGATCGTCGCGTTCGCGAAAAACGAAGGCCCCTTCAATGAATGGTGAGGCGACTTCCCATTGCGTGCGCTGGACGGAAGGAGGCGCGTTCGTCTGGGCAAAAATCTCCAGCGCCCTAACGAGTCTTCGTTTATTCTTTCGATCGATCTTTTCCGCACCTAATGGATCGACCGCGGCCAGGCGCGAGAAGAGTTTGTCGAGCGGGAGCGCGCTTAATTCCGCGCGCAGTTTCGGGTCGGCCGGCGCAAGCGGTGCGAAGCCGTGGGTGAGCGCTTTCAGATAAAGCCCGCTCCCGCCGACGACGAGCGCGTGTTTGCCCCGGCCGCGGATTTCTGCGATCGCATTCAACGCCATTTCGCGAAATTTTTCTGCGCTCATTTCTTCGGTCAGCGGGACGGCGTCGATCAAATGGTGGCGCACTTTCCGAAGGATGGCCGCGTCCGGTTGCGCGGTCAGCAGCGGCATCCCGTGATAAATTTGAAACGCGTCGGCGCTGACGATTTCGGCGCCGAGGGGTGCTGCGACATCCGCGGCAAGTTGCGATTTGCCGCTCGCTGTTGGGCCGACAATGAAGAAGACGTTTTTCACTGTAGTGCAAGCTTCCGGCCTGCTCGCTGCATCGCGCAACCCGGAAGGGTCGCGCTGCAAAAGAAAACCGGGAGACCAGCGGCGCCGATCTCCCGGTTCAGAACAGATCAGGCGTGGATCAGTTGCGCGAATGACTGTCGGACTTCGCGCCGCTCACGACCAACTTGCGGCCGAGGAATTCCTTGTCATGCAATTCCTCCACCGCGCGCTTCGCTTCATCGATCGATTGCATCTGGACGAAAGCGAATCCTTTCGAACGCTGGTTGTGTTTATAGGTGACAACCTCAGCGTTTTGCACCTGACCGACGCCGTTGAAGAGCTCGAAAAGATCGCTCTCGCTCGCGTCGAAGGAGAGGTTGCCGACGTAAAGTCGGGGCGTCGTCACTTCGACTGCTTCGGGTCGGCGCACGGAGCGCTCGCGTTGCGGCGCACCGTTGCCGCGTGCATGGGATGAGCCGTTTCGCGCCTGCGCGGAAGCGGTCGTTTTAGCGGGGGAGCTATCGGCGCTTCCGAAGAAGGCCGTGATTTTTTGCCAGAGGCTCTTTTTTGCGGGAGCCTTCGACGCTACGCGACTGCCGCGCCCGTCGGACCGCCGTCGGGATCCACCGCCACGGCGCGGACGCCGTGAGGTTCTCCCGGGGGATTGAGATTTCATAATAATCCTTGGTTTCAATCGAGTTAGGTTGCGGGCGAAGCGCATCGAGAGATGCACGGTCCACGGCACGCACACTTTTCAAAAAGCGCTCGAACAACTCGAAGGCAGTCTGCATTACCGAAGAAAACTTCGCCGCGTCGGGCCGGGAATGGGCTCGGAACAGGCGAGACGTACTAGTCATGAGGCGACCTGGCAGGGGGGCAAGGCTTCGCGTCTTATCCGCCAACTTTTTACCCCCCTGAAACAACGAATCCTGAATTATCAGAGATATTCCCGACATTCTCCCAAAGATGCGGATGGAGACGCCGAATGCAAGGCGGAAGAAGGACGCTTCGCGATCGCGGCTCAATCTCTGGGTTCGGATTATTCGAGCCCGTAAATCTCTAACAAGCCAACGCCATCCCGATCGTCGCGACTCGCCAGCACCACGGTGTAAGCGCCGGGAGGCAGGGTCACAACGATGGCAGCTTCGTCGCGATTGCCAGGTGGAATACCGGTCGCCCCAACTTCCGCCTGCTGCGAATCGCTCCAGTTGTCGTTGAAGGTAACCAGCGCGCCGTCCGCGTCACGCAACGCGAGAGTTGGATCATCCAATGGCTGGGCCACTCTGGCTTGCGCGAGCGAGGGGCCGATGCCGCGCACCAGAACTTTTGCCGGTCCGCCGCTGCCGAGAATGAAACCCGCGATCATGACGTCATCTCCACTGCCGACGAGACCGCGCGTACTGACATTCATTAACTTCGTTGTCGGCTCTTGATCAAGATCGTAAACTTCAACGAGGCCCACGCCGCCGGCGCCATCTCGACTGCTGAGTACCGCTGTGTAAGAGCCGGGCGGCAGCGTGAAAATCATCGCTGCCTCATACGGGTTTCCCGGCGCAATCCCGGTGGCGGCAATTTCACTTCCCTGCGTGTCCTGCCAGTTATCGTTGGAACGCAGGAGGGTGCCGTCCGGCGCCCGCAGTTCAAGGATGGGATCGGCCAGCGCATCGGTGATGCCAGCTTGGCGCAACGAGCCACCGAGCCCGCGCAACATCACCTGCTTTGGTCTCATTCCGCGAACGATAAAGCCCGCGATCATCACATTCTCGCCGCTCCCCACTTGCAGTCGGGTGGAAAGATTCAAAGCCTGCGCCGGCACCCCCGCGGTACTCGGGAGCAAAGCCAATTCGCCATGCGCATCCCACGGTAGCCCCTGGCTCGCGTAGGGTTTATCGCCAACGTCCGGTTGCGTGGAAGCATCCCAAAAATCGGTGGGTCCAAAAATGTGATCGAGCGTATAGTTTGCCGCCTGTGCAGCGGTCATCGGATCGGCCCAACGAGCGCGGCCATCCGGGATGGCGTCGCCGGCGCTGTCCGGGAGTGGATTGCCATACAAGTCCACGCTCCCGAATTCTGAGACGCGCGTAAGCGGATCGCGATCAGCGTTGGGATCAACTCCGGGCATGCCGGTGTTATTCCATGGATCCCAGCCCCCACGGGCGATCTGCGGCCCCATCCGCGTCCGCAGGTAAACCACGCTGGGCATCACCTCTGGCAGATACCATTGCCAGGGCCGGCCGAGATAGACCGAACCGTTGCCCGGCGCGGAGCCATCACCGCCCGGCTGGTCACGATCCGTTCCGGAGATGAGCGAGCAATCCAAAAAGACGAAGCCATTCGCAGTCGAACGTCGTGTTGCCGCAGCCGTGATCCAACCATAGTCGGTGCTCCGGATCGTGCATCGATCGAAGACCGCGGTCGCGTCGCCAAAAATGAAATCGGTATCGCCAGTGATTAAGCTGTTGAGAAAGTACTGCCGCGAACTGTTGTCGATGAGGAGCGTGTCCTGGTAGCCGAGGAACTGCACTTGATCGAAAATCGCCCGATCGGCACTCGATTCGACCGCCAGCGCCTGCACATCGTGGTCCGGTGTCGAATTTTCGAAGGTTAAATTTCGGGCCATGAAGGCGGTTGCGTCGCTATCGATCGTGACCGCTGCTCCCCAATCGAAAGCTGGATTGTTCCTTTCCGTCCGCGCGAACTCGATCGTAACCGTCTCCGGCGAGTCGCCCACTCCGATCAGGCTGACGAACGGTTTCGAAATCGTGAGCAACTCGTTGTAAGTTCCCGGAGCGATGAAAATGTTCGCGCGATTCAGCTCCGTCGCGCCCGTCACCGCATCGACTGCAGCCTGCACGGCAGAGAATGCGCCGTGGGCGCCGCTCGGGTTGACGTAATAGTTTTCAGCCTCGGCGCCAGGCGCGAAAGCCAGCGCGACCGCTCCGTTCAGCAAGAATAAGCCCAGCGCGCTTCGCACCCGCCGATTGAAGGTTTCGTCCCGAGCGAAGTCACGCCGAAAAGTTCTCGCCGCGGCTAACGACCCGACCGATGAAACCATTCCACAAATTTGGGCAGCCCGATCTGCAGCGGCGTGGTCGGATGATAGCCGAGCAGCCGGCGCGCCTTGGAAATATCGGCACAGGTCAGCGGAACATCGCCCGGTTGTTCCGGCTGGGGATTGATCTTCGCCTTGCGTCCGAGTGCTTCCTCGATCGCGCCGATCAACTCCCGCAGCGTAATCGTCTGGTTTTCGCCGAGGTTAAAAATATCGAAGAGCGGCCCCTCGTAGCCTAACGATGCCACGACACCCTGCACGATGTCGTCGATGTAAGTATAATCGCGCCGCGTCGTCCCATCGCCGAACTGGTCGATCGGTTTGCCGCTCCAGATCCGGCTGGTGAACCGGTGAATCGCGAGGTCCGGCCGCTGCCGCGGTCCGTAAACGGTGAAGAAGCGGAGCGCGACGATCCGCATTTGATAAAGGTGCGAATAGGTCGAGCAGAGAAATTCACCTGCAATTTTGGTCGCCGCGTAAGGGCTGATCGTTTGAGTGAGATGCAGGTCTTCCGAGAACGGAACCGTTTCGCAAATGCCGTAGACGGAAGAGCTGGAAGCGAAGATGAAGCGCCCGAGGCCGATCCTCTGCGCCGCTTGCAAAAGGTGCAGCGTTCCGCCGACGTTGGTGTCGTAGTAAAGTTGCGGCTCCTTGATTGACGGCCGCACCCCGGCGCGCGCCGCGAGATGAATAATGACGTCGAATTTCCCCTCGCCCACCACGCGCTCGGCCGCGGCCGGGTCACGCAGATCGACTTCATGAATGGCAACTTGATCGGCCACGGCGGCGAGATTGTGGCGCTTGACTTGCGGGTCGTAGAAATCGTTGAAGTCATCGAGAATGGCGACTTCATGATTTTGGCGAAGCAATGTCTCGACCAAGTGAGAACCGATAAAACCGGCGCCGCCTGTGACGAGAATCTTCATCGCGCGAGGGTAAGGAGGACGCCTTGAGCGAGCAAGGAGAGAAGCAACCGCGCGGACGGCTATTATTGTCGTGGTGGCTCGTCGCGCTCGCGGTTTTCCTGCTCGCTTTTGGCGCGGACCTCGCCTGGCGCTTTGGACCTGACCTCTTGAACGGCCGGGCCCCGCTGCTCGTCTCGCCTTTCGAGCTCGCCGCGCTCCCGACCGCGACGCGGTTCGATTTTCCGCTGGGCACCGAGCACGGCGCGATGGTTTACAACGCCCAGCCTTTCACCACCAACAACCACCTCGGCGACGACCTCAACGGCATCGGCGGCGAAAATAGCGATCTCGGCGATCCCGTTTTCGCCGTCGCCGATGGCGTCGTACTCTCCGCCCGGGAAGGCGGGCCTGGCTGGGGCAACGTCATCATCGTTCTCCACGCCTATCGCGAAGGAAATTCACGTAAGTATGTCCAGTCCTATTACGCGCACCTGCAGACGATCCTTGTCACAGCCGGCCAGCAGGTGCGCCGCGGGGAGCAAATCGCCACCGTCGGCACCGGTGGCGGAAGATATCTCGCCCATCTTCATTTCGAGATGAGGGAGTTCGTCACGCCTTTCATCGGGGCCGGCTACCGCAAAGACACGCGTGGCTGGCTCGATCCGGACAAATTCCTCCGAACGCATCGCGGTGCACCCGACGAAGATGTCGGTCGCGCTCGGATCCCGTGATAAGTCCTATAAGTCGTGTGCGTCCTCTAGGACTATGTCTCAAGCGCCCGCCAAAAATACCAGGCGGCAACGGAGCGATATGGTCGCCATTTTTCACCAATAACTTGCAGCTGCTTCGGCGTTGGTACCGTCCTCTTGCGGAAAGTTCGGGCGTAACCTTTGCGCACTCCCAGGTCGTCGACCGGCCAGACATCGAGGCGTCCGAGACTAAAGATCAACAGCATTTCCACTGTCCAACGACCAATTCCGCGTACAGTCGTTAGGCGGGCGATGATTTCCTCATCGCTCATGCGGGTGAGGGCAGCGTGGCTGGGAACCGTGCCGTCGAGTGTCCTGGCGGCGAGATCTTTCAAAGAAGCGGTCTTGTTTCGCGAGAGGCCCGCGGCGCGAAACATGTCGTCGGATGTCGCCAGAACGTGAGCGGGGGAAAGCCATTTCCGCGTCGGATAAAGCCCGCGGACCCGGCCGAAGATCGTCGCCGCCGCTTTGCCACTCAGTTGTTGGTAGGCGATGGAGCGAGCGAGCGCGTGAAACGGCCTCACGAGACTAAGTGGTTGCAAGGGCAAAGGCCCAACGTGCGCAATGAGATCGGCGAATCTCGGATCAGTTGCAGCGAGTCGTTGTTCGGGCGTGCGCCGTTTCGATTTGAGCATCCGACAATCGTCGAGCGACCGGGGAATCCGTCAACCCCATGCAGCATCCTTTCAAAACTGAAAGGCAAAAAGTCTTGCGATGCGGCCACTTTTGTCCAGCATCCAAAGACGATGAAGAAATCCGCTCTTGCCACTTTCCTTTGCACATCGATCGCGCTCTCGATCGCACGCGCCCAGCTGACGCCGCTCCCGGAAGGGTTGAACAATTTCGGCGGTCTCAGTCGAGTAGAGAACACCACGATGCGGCACGGCAATGAAGCTGAAACCGCGGTCGCGGTCAGTCACACGAACCCGAACCAGATCATCTCCGTCTCGAACCTCGAAAGCAACGGCCTCTCGCACAGCTGGAGCACCGACGGCGGGCGCACCTGGCAGCACAACGTGATCGCGAACGGCGACGCCCTCGGCTTCGCCTGTTGCGATGCGCAGCTCGCTTCGGACGATTTTGGCAACATTTTCCTCACCTATCTCTCGTCGAATATCGACGTGATGATGGCCATCTCGACTGATGGCGGCGCGACCTTTCAACCGCTTCAGTTTCTCACCTCGCAGCCCTTTGGTCTGCCGGTGATGCCGTGGAAAAGTCTCGCCAGGATCGGCCAATCGATCAGCGGCGACCAACCTTCGATCGCCGCCGCTCATGGCAGCGTTTGGATTTCGTGGACATCGTTTAACGGCACCATTCAGGCGAGCGGCGCGGCCGTCACAGGTCTCGGTCTGGTGGGACCCTTCAGCGCGGCGCAAAGCATCCCCGGAGCGAATAATTCGGGCGATTATGGCGACACCGCGATTGGCCCCGATGGCCAGGTCTTTGTCGTCTATCAAAACCCCACCGGCGGTCAAGGGCCGGTCACGATCTTTGGCGCGCTTGACCCCGATGGCCTCGGGCCACAGGGCTTCGGCCCGGCGGAAACCCTGCAAACGACTAACGTTGGCGGTTTCGATTACATCCCTGCGCAATCCGGGCGTTCGATCGATGCGGAAGCGGGCCTTGCCTGGGATTTGTCGAACGGCCCGCATCGCGGCCGGCTCTATTTCATCTATGTCTCGGAAGAGCCACAGGAGAGCAACAACACTGATATCCAGTTGCGTTACTCCGATGACAACGGCGCGACCTTTAGTAACTCCGTGCGCGTCAATGACGACACCGGGACGAACAGTCAGTTTAATCCCCGAATTTCGCTCGACGGAACGAACGGCCACATCGCGCTCGCCTGGTACGACGCGCGCAACGACATGGGCGGACATGGCCGCGGCGATACGAATGGTATCCCTAACGACGACATCCTGATCTTCGCCACCTATAGCAGAGACGGGGGCCAGACCTTTGCCAAAAACTTCAGACTTTCCGACAAGGCCTCGAATGATAACGACGCCAATAATGGAGTGGATTACGGTGATTACAGCGGATTCGCGTTTTATCGCGGCCACTTCTTTTTCTCCGCCGCCGATAATTCAAATTCGACGATGGACAACCCGGATGGAACGTTGTCTCACTTCGATCTTTATGTGGCGCCGTTCCCGGTCCACTAGAGCAAGTCACGCGCTTTAGCTGACCCGCGTTGAGAGATCGAGAGGTAGCACAGGCGTCCCGCCTGTGGGGACACGGGGCATCTTCCCCGGTGATTCTTCCGTTTGGCTCCTCTAAGCGACGCTTCATCGGGCGAGGAGCCATGTGACTCCGCAGGCGCAAGGCGCCTGTACCACCGACGCACCCGGGCAGAGGTTGAGAACCCTTTATTCGTTAGGCCGCGATCGAATCGGGTTTCGAGAGAACCTCGACGGCGTGGCGGAGCTCTTCAATGTCGAAAGGCTTCGAGAGCAGCAAATCGACGTGCAACGCTTCGTAAGCCTGTATGTTGTCCTCGTTCAAGTGCGCAGAGAGGACGGCGATCTTGCCGTCAAAGCCGCGTCCCCGCAGTTGCGCGACGAGTTCGAGCCCGGTCATGAGCGGCATGCTGTGATCGGTGATGATGACGTCGAAGGGACGCGGCGCGGTGGCGATCTTTTCCAGCGCTTCCACGCCGTCGCCCGCCGTCGTCACCGTGCAGGCTGGACCGCAAAGGACGAGCGCGAGTAATTGCGCGACCGCGGTTTCGTCTTCGACTGCAAGAATTCTGACGCTTGCTTTCATAGCTTCCAATTTCCGAAGCAAGAGCCGGGCCGTCCCGCCTCTTTCGGCGCACGATAAAACGTGTGCGCAGGAAGAGCGAATTTTTTGTCGCGTGCGGCACGAAACCTTCTTCTCAAATGACTGTGCGCGTCTTGATTGCCGACGACGAGAAAGCTTTCGCGGAGGTCCTGGCCGAGATGGTGCAGAGCGGCGGCCACGAGGTGGTCGCTGTCGTCCATTCCGGCCTCGAAGCGATCCGCTCGTATCGGCAACACAAACCCGATGTCGTGTTGATGGACTTCGCGATGAGCCGGCTCAATGGTCTCACCGCCTGCCGCAACATCCTGAGTGAGGATCGCGGCGGAAAGGTGCTTTTTATCTCTGGGCTGAGTGATCACGTCGCTCTCGAGCTGGCCTCCTCCGGGGCGCTCGCGGTCCTGCAAAAGCCGATCGAATTCACCGATCTCGACCGTGTCCTCCGGGAGGCCGTCTCCCCACGCCTGCTTCACCCGATCGCGGCCTAACAAACGTCGCGGAGAATGGCAGGGGCTCCGCACGGCCATTTCGGCATCTCTTCGCAGGGAATGGATGTCGCTCGCACGAGCGCTTGAGCAGTTTAGAGTTGGCGCCATGCCAGCAGAAAATTCGAAGCAAGCGGACACCATCAAAGCGTTTCATACGCTCCATTCGTCAGGTTGCTTTATCCTGCCAAACCCGTGGGACGTCGGAACGGCTCTTTATTTGCAGGATCTCGGCTTCCACGCGTTGGCCACGACTTCCGCGGGCTTTGCTTTTAGCCGGGGATTGCCCGACGGTGCCGTGCCGTGCGACGAAATGCTCGACCACATTCGCGAGATCGCGGCGGTCGCATCGGTCCCCCTAAACGCAGATTTTCTTTCCGGTTTCGCGGACGACGCTGAGGGAGTCGCGATCAATGTCGCGCGCTGTATCGCTACGGGCGTCGCTGGGCTTTCGATCGAAGACTCGACCGGAGATCGCTCGCATCCTCTTTTTGCCAAAGATGTGGCGCTGTCGCGCGTTAAGGCGGCGCGTGAGTCAATCAATGCCTCGGGGATACCGGTGCTCCTAACGGGGCGCTGCGAAGCGTTTCTTGTCGAGCAGCCGGATCCGCTCGCTTTCGTTCTCGACCGACTCGTCGCCTATTCCGAGGCTGGCGCTGATTGCCTCTACGCACCCGGGCTTAATAAACCGGAAGAGATCGCTGCCGTCGTGCGGGCGGTCGCGCCCAAGCCGGTCAATGTTCTTGTTTCCGGATTTAATTCACACCTTTCGCTCGCGCAGCTCACGGACTTGGGCGTGCGCCGCATCTCCGTTGGCTCCGGCCTCGCACTCGCAGCATGGGGAGAGTTTACCCGCGCCGCTCGAGATATCCTGGCCAGCGGTCACTTCCAGAGTCTGGCCGGTGGCGCGACCTCGGCGGAACTCAACGGTCTCTTTGGCGAACGCGAGTTTTTTGCCCGTTAGGCTAGGCCATTGGCAGAAATTCTTCGCGCACGACCTTGCCGTCTTTGACCTGATAGATTCCGACTTCCGACGCCTGCATGCGCTGGCCGGAGTTTTTGTCGGTCACATCGATCTCGAAGTAGACCGCGAATGTGTCACGAGCGACAAAGGGGCCGGTCGCCTTCGAGCTGTGCACTTCGTGATTGTCGATCCACCATTTCGTCTTCTGGCAGACTGCATCGAAGCCCTTCATCTCCGCTGGCATGTTGCCCATGGCCTGCGGTTCCACGCTGACAATGTCCTCCGAGTAAAGGCTCTTCGTCGCCTCTTCGTAGGCGCCTTTGTTGCACAGTTCAACCAATTTTCTTCCCACTTCCTCCGTGTTCATCATTTTTCCTTTCTCTTGATGTTTGATGTTCTGGAAAAAGATTACGGCAATCTCACGGCCGCGCCACAATCCAGTTCAACAGGCGGATTTCCGCGCCGAAACAGACGCGCTCCGGCCGTCCCTCCAAGAAGAGTCTGTTCCCCCTCGACTCGCAACCAGGCCCCCTCGCGCAAACCGATGACCGGAGTTTCATTTTCCTCCAGAAACTGCTGGATACGTTCTTCGCGTGTCTCGCCCATGTGAGTCGACCTTGGATCGGGATCGAGATAGTGCGGGTTAATCTGGAACGGGACCAGCCCGAGGGCCGCGAATGAAGGCGGCTCGACAATCGGCATGTCATTCGTCGTGCGGATGGTGGGACCCGCAACATTCGAGCCCGCGCTCGAACCGAAATAGGGGATGCCGGCTTTCACTCGCTCACGAATAGGGGTCAGCAAATCGAGATCGTAGAGGCGCTCCAATAGACGGAAGGTATTGCCGCCGCCGATGAAGATGGCGTCCGCGCCCGTGACAGCATCGCGAGACTCCGCTGTATGGTGCAACTGCTGAACCCAGTAACCCATTGAACTTAGCCGCACGCGCACCCGCTCGGTATAACTGTCGTGATCGTGCAGAGCAAAGGGAACGAAAAGCACCCGCTCGATGCCGCCGAGGAAATCGATTATCTCTCTCTCGGCGTAGTCGAGATAACCGCTTCCACTGACAGTCGAGCTACTGAGGAGGAGGATTCTTTCTCTTATCATCCGGCGTTTGACCCAATTCTGAACGATGCAAGGATTCGCTCTTCATTGTTCGTTAGGAAAAAGACGGGATCACCAGTTCGGGCGCCGCGGCGATGGCGAGGTGCGCGAAGAACCCGGCGGCGGAGCGATACGGTTGCAGATAGACGGCCTCGCCAGTGACGAGATGACTGCGCTGACGGCTCTCCGGGATCGCGCGCATGGCGAGAGTGTCGCGAATTTCATCGAGCACCTCATGAGTGTGAATAAAGAGGGCAGCACTCCGCAAGATCCGGCGAATGTTCACCGACGCGAGCCACCTGCTAGCCAGCAGGACGATCATGGCCACAATGAAACCGAAGAAGGCGCATTTCCCGGCCGAGCGTTTCCTGAATGGCATTGGAAAATTGACTACAAATTCGGCCGGCTTCTTCATCGGCAGGAACGATGCGATGTCTCGCTGTTCCGCAAGGAGGCGTTCCCAGCCGCAATTTGAGCGCGCCAAATGCGCAGTTCAAGAAGGTTGCCTTCACGCGCCTTTCTGCCTTTGATGATAAATTTTCCTAGGCTCGGGACGCTGTTTATGGCAAACCACGGCCCGCCATGAAAATCGTCACCATCATCGTCCGCGTCCTCCTTGGGCTCGTCTTCGTCGTCTTTGGCTCGAATGCCTTTCTCCATTTCATTCCCATGCCTCCCCTACCCCACACGCCAGCCGGCAATTTCCTCAACGCGCTCTTTGTCAGCAATTACGTTTTTTTTGTCGCGCTTTGCCAGATCGTCGGCGGACTGCTTCTCCTCATCGGGTTCTTTGTTCCATTAGGCCTCGTCATTCTGGGGCCGGTAATCGTGAACATTGTTTGCTACCATGTCTTCATGGATCGCTCGGGTCTGTCGCTCGCGCTGATCGTCGCGGTGCTCTCGCTTTTTCTGCTCTGGCGCTATCGCAGCTCTTTCGCCGGCCTCCTCCGCGCCTAGACTCGTTAGGTCGATTGACTTTTGCCCCGGCCTGTCCGTAAAGTTCCGAAACCTTTATTGTTATGCGCGCTATTTGGAAAGGCAGTATCAGCTTCGGTCTCGTCTATATTCCGGTCGCCGTTTACCCGGCCACGCGGGAGGAGAAACTCAGTTTCCGGCAACTGCGAGGGACGGATCTCAGCCCGATCAAATACAAAAAAGTCGCGGAAGCGGACATGGAAGAAGTCTCCGTTGATCAAATTGTCAAAGGCTTCGAATACGAGCGCGGCCGCTACATCGTCTTGAAAGACGAAGATTTCGAAAAGGTGCGGATCGAATCGACTCACTCCATCGACATCACCGACTTCGTCAATCTCGAACAGGTCGATCCGAAATTCTTCTACAAACCTTATTTCCTCGAGCCAGGAAAAGGCGGCGAGAAAGCCTATTCACTTTTGCATAAGGCCCTCAGCGGCACGGGCAAGATCGGCATTGCCAAAGTCGTCATCAGCAATCGCGAGCATCTTGCTTCGGTCAAACCCGACGGCTTGTTCCTTGTCCTCGAGCTCATGCACTTCGCGAGTGAGATTCTGAGCCCGTCTGAGTTAAAGACCGGCGTGACCGGTGTGATTCAGGATAAGGAATTGAAGATGGCGCAGACGCTGATCGAAAGCATGTCAACGCCCTGGGAGCCGGAGAAGTATCGCGACGAGTATCGCAACGCCGTCCTCGAAATGATCGAGCAAAAGGCGAACCGCAAAGATATCGCCGCGCCCCCCGTTAGCCCCCCGCGCGCAACGAATGTTGTTGATCTGGTCAAGGTGTTGCAGGAAAGCCTGGCGCGAAATCAATCACTCAAACCGAAACGCAACGGCACGCGGAGCAGTGGCGCTCGTTCGACCTCGTCGCTGGTGAAGCGCAAACGCCGCGCTGCTGCCTAACGAGTGTAAGATTTTCCGGGCGTTGTCGCGGTCAACTCTGCCTCTTAGGGCGAAGGTTTCATGCTTTCGACATACGCCTCGCAAGTCACGCTGGCTTCGGTGATCTTCGTCTTTCTTTGCCTCAACGTCGCTGTCGCCATCCGCCGCGTTGGCGCGCCTCCCCGTTTTTCCATTAGCCCGCCGGAATGAGTTCGGTCAGTGAAAAATTGAAGTGAATCAAAACTGGTTCCTGCCCCGCAAACTCCTTCACGCTCATGCTCGCGCAGTTTATTAAAAGGAAGGCGGCGCGAACCAGCAAAACGAAGGGTGAAGTCATAAACGAATCTAATTGCCCGAAGATGGCGCCGAAAGTAACACAACGCGATCATGAATGAAGAAAGCTGTTCTCATCTCGATGCCATCGCTTCGATCAAGCGAGCGCAACGTCTCGAGTGCGAGGAATGCGTGAAGGTCGGCGCCTCCTGGGTGCACCTGCGCACTTGTCAGGAATGCGGCGCGACCCTTTGTTGCGATAGCTCTCCCAATCGACACGCGAGCCGGCATGCAGACGCGAGCGGGCATCCCGTTGTCGCCTCCGCCCAACCCGGAGAGCGCTGGCTCTACTGTTACCCCGACGAGATGTTCGCCCAATACTAATCTCAGCGAACCGCCGAGCCCGCTATTCGGCCCCGCGCTCCTTTACTCCTGTTCGCGATCGAACCTGCTCCGAATCTTATCCGATGCACGCGCCACCGCATTCGCGGCGAGATCGCGCGGCCCGCGGGTTTCGTTGTGAATCTGATCTATCGCTCGATCCATCGCCGACTTGATACTTGCCGCTGTGCCACCTTTCTCGCACTCGCGCACGAGCACGTCCTCCAGCCGCGCGACCACCGCATCGACCGTGTATTTCGGATTGATCGCACTCTGCTCATGACTTTCGATCGCGCTATAGACGTCGATCACCTTTTCGCTGCGCGCTCCCCATTTGAGAACCTTGTAGAAAAGGTCTCCTTCGCGTTTCCCCTTCACCAGAAGATCGAGCAGCGCCGCGCCTAACGAGACTGGCATAAGCGCAAAATCGCGCAAATTATCGAGCAACATCTTGAGCTGAAAGACAAGAACATCGCGGAGAAACTTCCAGCGCTCCGCGGTGTCCGATCGTGTCGCAAGTGGAGCGGGTGAGGTCATGCTCTAACGGTTATCCGTTCCCGGTGCTGAAGAAAAGCCCAAAGCTGGAAGCGAACTGGTAGGGAGCTTGTCGCGGGCGTCGTCCCAGCAGCGATCCTGTCCGGTTAGCGCCTTCCAGCATCCCTTGCTACACTCAGCATCCGCGTCGCCGTGGTAATGCCTGTCCATGAACAATCCATCTGCCAAGTCCGCGCCTGCCGCGCCGGTAATTGATCCGGAGCTGCCGCAACCTTTGTCGCTCGGCGCGGTCCTGCGCATCCCGATGATGCGGCGCCTCTGGTATGCCCAGACGATCTCGGTCTTTGGCGATTTTCTCGCGCTCTTCGCCGTCATTAGTGTCCTGACCTTCCGGCTCCATGCCAACGCCCGCCAGATCACGGGCGTGCAGATCGCCTACCTTTTGCCGATCGCCATCCTCGGCGTGCTCGCAGGTGTCTTCGTGGATCGCTGGCCGCTCAAGCCGACGATGGTGATGAGCGACACGATTCGCGCCGGTCTGGTGTTGTTGCTCCTGGTGGCGACTCAGCTCTGGGAATTCTACGCTATCCTGGCAGCGATAAGTGTCGTCTCCAGTTTCTTTAGTCCCGCACAAGGCGTGGCGATTCGTTCAGCCGTGCCGATCCATGGTCTGCGATCGGCGAACGCGCTTGTCCAACAAGTCATGTTCGGGATGCGCATCGTCGGTCCGGCGGCGGCGGCTTTTCTGGTGGCATCGTTTGGCGCGGCGAGCTGTTACCTGGCCGACTCGGCGAGTTTCGCCGGCTCCGCGTTGCTCATTGGCTCGATCGCGTTTGTCAAACCGGCGACCTCAGCCGCAAAGGTTGCTTCTGCTCCCCGCTCATCTGCTCTAAGGCGCATCTGGACTGACGTGAAACAAGGCATGGACTTTATCTTTCATCACGCCGGGCTGCTCTTTGTCACCCTCGCGCTGGCTGCGGGAATGTTTGTGCTCGGCTGCTTCGGACCGCTGATCGCGGTTTATGTCCGGGAAGATCTGCACGGTTCCACGAAAATCTTCGGCATTGCCAGTGCACTCATCGGCGTGGGCATGCTCCTGGGGACGAATGTCCT
>DASXPA010000035.1:0-5714 GCA_036493915.1 Chthoniobacterales bacterium
CCAGGGTGCAGCTCAGTAGTTTTTTCATCAGGTTACCTTTCGTTAGGTTGTTCGGCGCAGCCTGATGAGCTGTCGCAAGCGGGTCAATCTCTTTCGCAAAACGAATCTGCGCGCCGGAGACAGGCGCTGGGGAAAGGGGGAAATGCCGACGCGGCCTCGCTAATTGCCCGTCGGGATAACGGCGGGCGCAGGCGACGCTTCCGGTTTAGCCGGTGCGGTCGCGTCTTTCAAAACGAGCTGGCCTTCAAATTCGCGCCGATAATCGGCCACCATCATTGGCGGCTGCTTGTTATCGACGAGTCCTTTGTAATTGACAATGCCGGTGGCGATGGCTTGCGCATACTTCGCGCGCCAGGCGCTCTGCGCAATCTCGCGGCTATCGCCGCGTTCGGTGAGAAACCCGCCTTCAATCAGGATCGCCGGTATTTTCGTGAGGCGAAGGACCGCGAAGCGAGCGCGCTTGATCCCGCGGTCGATTTCGGAGAAATGGCCGATGACCGAGTGGTAAACGCTCATGGAAAGCGCGAGGCTGGGCGCGTCGACCGGGCTGCCCGCCTGCATGTTCATAAACCGTAGCGCGAGCGCGTCGTCCGCGGTGGACGGCGCGCCGCGCGGTGTGAGTGAGAAAATCTCAAAACCGCTGGCCGAGCGATTGGCGTCACTGGCGTTGAAATGAATGCTGACGAAGATGGAATTTTTCGTCGCGTTAGCGATGCGGGCTCGCAATTCCAATGGGACAAAGACATCGCGATCGCGCGTCATTTTTACCTTCAGGCCTTTGGCTTCAAGGAGCGGTTTCACGTCGCGTGCGACATCGAGCGCGAAGTCCTTCTCGCAACCATAAGGGCTGATCGCGCCCTTATCGATGCCGCCGTGGCCGGGGTCGAGCACAACGGTAGTGAAATGCCCGAGGTTTGTGATCATTTGCGGGCGCAGCTGCGGCTCGAGCGTTTTCGAAAGATCGATCCGCGAGACGAGATATTCGCCATCCTTCTCCTCGACCGGGAAACAGAGCCAGGTGCGGACGCCGTTGATCATGATCTCGCGACTGCCGAGCTGCAGTTCGACCGAGTTCTCGCCGTTATCGAGCCGGATGCGTTTCTCGACTGGGGCGACGCCTTCGGGCAATCCGTAAAACTTCGCGATGTTATCGACCGTGAGGTACTCGCGGTGGCCGATTTTTACGATCTTCCAATCGGAAGCAGCAAAGACGCTCCCGCTCAGGAGAAGGAGCGCGAGGAAGCAGAGAGAGATTCTCAGCCGGGCGAACATGAGAGGGTTATTATGAGACAGGGAGCGCCATCGGGCAATCTAAAATCATACTAAAGCGGAAAATGATCGCGGGCTCAGAGCCGATCGGCGACCGCGCTGCGAAATAATGGGTATGCCAGCGAAATCGAAAAAACAGCAAATGGCGGCGGGTGCGGCGCTCGCTGCGAAACGGGGAGAGAAGAAGAAATCGTCCTTGAAAGGCGCGTCCAAAAGCATGGCCAAATCGATGAGTAAAAAGGAGCTCAAGAAAATGGCCGGGACAAAGCGGAAGAACCTGCCGAAGAAGAAGAGCAAGAAGTAGCTATCCAGCGGGAAGACTGACGTTAGAGCGCAGAAACTGGACGAGCGGAAGCTCACCCCTCCGGAGGGACCTGCTTCCGCAGGTCCAGTTTCGGCAAAGTCCGCCGCAAAGGCCTAGTAATCGTGCAGCCAGCCGGCGCGCCGAAGCAGTTGTTTGAGCTCGGGATTGTTGACTTCGAGTGGCGGGAGCCAGAGGCCAAGTTTGTCTCGTGTCCACCAAATGCCTTGCGGATTTGGCCTGGCGAATGAGTAGCGGTACCAGACCGCGCGGATGTATCGCGGCGGTTTGTCTGGAAATGGATTCGAGCGGAAGAGCCCGACGGCACCAGGATCGTTGTGCAGGAGTTTCCAGATGAGATTGAGTGTCCATGGATAGTCGTTAGGCGTACCCATCGCGGCGAACCACATTTGCCAGTCGAGTCGCAGGTGGTAAGGCGCGATCTGCGGCGGACGCTCGTCGAGCGCGACCGGCAGACCTTTGTATGGATACGGTTTCCAATCGGCGTGATCGTTAGGCACGGTGTCATTGGTGCCTTCGAAAACGACGTTGAAACGCTCTTTCCCAACCGAGCCGAATGCGCCGTAGGTATTCACCAGATCGAGCGGATCGAACGACGTGTTCATGATCTGGTGGGGCGAAAAAATGTTGATGATCGGCTGGATGTTGAGAAAGGCGAGAAGCGCGGCGACCGCCCAGGTGGTGCGCAACATTGGACGGGAAACGACGGCGGCGACCCGGGCGACTTCCGCACGTTTCGTTAGGCTGCTTGGGAAAATTTTCGCCCAGGCGCGGTCGTCGAGGCAGGCAAGGGCTGGGACGACGGTGAGCCAGTTGAGAAAGGAGAGGTTGCCGCTGAGCGCGATCGCAATTTGAAACGCGAGGATGACAATGCCGGCAATGGTCCGGCCGATTCGCGGCCAAAAGACAAACCAAGGCGCGACCAGCTCGGCGAGATGATTAAAGATTACGCCGCCCCGGAGAACGCCGCGGGGGAGGAAATGAAACCAACGGCTGAGACCGTTCGGCATCGGCTGCGTTTCGAAATGATAATAAAGCGCGGTGAGATTTCGCCAGCTGGCGTCCCCGCGAATTTTGATCATGCCGGACCCGAGCATGATGCGGAAAATCAGAAGCCGAAAAAGCCAGATGATGGCGAGGGGAGGGGGGCGGCGCGGGAAGGGCCGGCCGTCGAGGAGCGGGCAGAGAAAGATGGCGAGGAAGCCGGTTTCGAGCAGCTGCGTTTCCCAGCCGTAGCCGTACCAGACCTGCCCGAGGTGGACGAACGACATGTAGAGAATCCAGAGGAGCGCGAGCAAAATTGCGTTCGCGTAACCCCAGGCCACGACGCAGGAAAGCGCAAAGCCCACCCAGGCGGTGGCGACGAGCGCAGTGTCGGAATGGTTAATCCAAAAGAGCGAGGGCAAACGCCAAAATCCGCCTAACGAACCGCCGAGCACCTCGCTCACACGGTTGATAAAGTTGCCAATCGGGAGAAGCCCGTCGGAGCCGATGAGCGGGAGGATTTGGTTCGCCGCGACGAGAAACGCGATCGCGTAGATGAGGCCAAGCAAACGCAGGATGACGAAGCGCGTCAGCCAGTAGCTGCCGCGATCGGGGAGGCCGCGCGCCCATTCCTCGACCTTCACGTGACAAAATCGCAGCAGCGGTGCGTTGCGGACTTCTGGGGAGGACGGGCTGTCAGCCCGTCGCAGCGGCGAGCCTCGCCGCTGCTTTCTTGCGCGCAGCGCAATGCCTGAAGACACGAAGTCGTGAGGCAATTCGCCGCGTGTGGTTCGGCGCAGACTGCACCGAACGACGGGATAACATCCCGTCCCTCCCCGGAGTTCTGCGACGCCGCCGAAGCGATTATTCGGACGTTGCTTCTTTTTTCGCCGGCCGCCGGATTAGCGTGATCTGTTTGATCCGCGCGGAATCCGATGGACTCCACGTCCCGACTTCCGGATCGTCCTTGAACGCCTCGTGCACGATCCGGCGCTCGTAGGAATTCATCGGCTCGAGTTGCAGCGGCCGGCCGGAAATGCGCACCCGCTCGGCAAGTTGCCGGACGTGATGCACGATCTTGTCCTCGCGCATCGAGCGATACATCTCGCAATCGACGATCCATTTCGGAGCGTCGGCATCTTTTGCCTGGAGAACGCGATTGAGGAGAAATTGAATCGCATCGAGGGTCTCGCCATCGCGCCCGATCAGCCGATCGGCTTCCTCGGTGTAGATCTGCAAGGTTGGATTACTTCCTTCGCCCTCAGTCGCTTCGATTTGCACCACAAAACCGAGATAGCCGAGCATGGTATCGAGCAATTCCTTCGCATTGGCTTTCGGTTGGGTCTCGGTGCTCATCAACGTCCCTTTCCTTTGCGCTGCTTGCCCGGCGGCGTCACTTTCTCGAGCGTCGGCAGCGGTTGGTTCCTGTTCTTATACGTCTGCAGAATCATGAACAGGTTCTGAGTTGTATAATACAAAGCCAGCGCCGCCGCAAAATTGTAGCAGAAAACGACAAAGATCAGCGGCATGAACATCATCACCCGCTGCTGCGTGGCGTCGCCGGTTCTCGGCGTCAGGCGCATGAGCCAGAGCTGCGTCCCGGCCATCAGAATCGGCAAAATATTAATCGGCCAGCCGAGACCTGGGAGATGCGCCACCGTGTCTGGCTGCGAGAGATCGTGCACCCAGAGAAAGCTGGCGTTGCGCAGCTCGACCGCCTGTCGCAGCATCGTGAAGAGGCCGAAGAAAATCGGAATCTGGATGACCATCGGGAGGCAGCCGCTGATCGGATTCACCCCATAGGTCTTGTAGAGTTTCATGACCTCGGCGTTCATCTTCGTCGGGTCGTCTTTGTACTTTTCCTTCAGCTCCTGCATCTTCGGCGCGAGCGCGGACATGCGGCGCATCGACTTGTAGGACTTCGTCTGGATCGGCCAGAGCACCAGTCTGATGAGCGCGGTAAGGACGAGAATCGCAAGCGCGTAGTTGTGGAGGAGGCTGTGGAGGAAGTTCATCGCGTTGAGAAGCGCTTCGCAGATTATCTTCCAGAGGCCGAAATCCATGATCTCCGCTTCGTCATGCGTGAGCTCGGCTAGGCGATGGTAAAGCTTAGGCCCGAGATAAAGCTGGAACTTCAGCGTCTTGGTTTGCCCCGGCTGAAGTTGGAAACCGGGCAGGCCCATCGCGGCCTCGATCCCGTAATCGGGTTTGCCGTCCGCTTTTTTCCCGGCTTCGAAACGCGTGGACCAGACGCGTGTCGCCTTCGTGTTTAGCGGCGTGATGAGCGAAACGAAGAACTGGTTGCTCACCCCGACCCATTCCGCGTCCTTTAGCGGCTCGTCGGAATACTCTTGCGCGGCGCGTTTCTGCACGCCGATGAAGGGGTAATTCTGCTCGCCGAACCAGCTGACATCGGTGTATTTCGCTTTCCCGTCGATGCACCAAGTGACGCGGGTATAGCTTGGCAGGTCGTTGGTATGCAGCGGCCTGGCCGAACCGAGCGCGAGGAAGTAGCCCGGATTCGAATAGGCGGCCGTGCCGGTATTTTGGAAATCGACCTCCAACTGCGCGACGTAATTGTCTTTCGCGTTAGGAGGGGAAGGGAGGGTGAACTTCTTCCGCAGGTTGACGTGATCGGGAAGGGCACGCTCAAACTGGACGCTTCCCTTTACGGCCGGCACGATCGTAAACTCAGACAACTGCGGCGCGGCCGGCTTTTCCATGATCGCGCCGATCGGCACCCGATCTCCCGCATTCAAATGTAAAGGTTTACCGTCGGCAGCCTTGTGCTTGGGCAAGATCGCCTCAGCGATGCCGCCGCCCCGATTCGTTAGGCGAAGCTGCAGATCACCGTTGCGCAAGGTCGCGGTGTTCTCGGCAAACTGCGCCGGAGTCGGCGTCGCTACGGGTTCGTTAGGCGCGGATGTCGGCGTTGGCTCAACTGCCGGAGCCGCCGTCGCCGTCGCGACCACACTTGGGCTTGGCGACGGAGCCGGCGCTCGGCGCGCCAGCTCTGGATGCCGCACCGTGTAAACCTGCCATGCGATCAATCCGATGATGCAAAGGGCGACGGCAATCCATGCTTGGCGATCCATAAACTGATTCGGCGGGCTTATTCACAAGCAAGGCCATGCTCGTG
>DASXPA010000036.1:0-6949 GCA_036493915.1 Chthoniobacterales bacterium
GCCAGCACCGACGAAATCTATCTCGGCCATCTCTTTCTCCTGGGAATTCAAAAGCTGCGACTATTAGCCAAGCTTTCGGGTTTCAGGATCGAGTCTATTATCTACACCACCAGCTCGACGACCTCGTTAGTCTTGCTGCCGTTCATTTATCCCCTTCTCCTCTTGACGAACTGGTGGACATATAAGAACAATGTCCGGAGATACGACAAGATCCCGGGCTCTCATTACGAGACGGTTTACCGCGAACTGATGCGACTAAATTGCGATCTGCGGTTGCTCACCGGAAAACATCTTTTCATAAAATTCGTCCGCGAAGCCGACCCCGCGACCGTGCGCCGCAACCTCCGCAGCCGCCACCGGAGCTTCGATATCATTACCTAATGTCGATGCATTACGCTACGCAGAATGGTAAAGCCGCGACGCTTTGAGCCGCGGTTTTGCAGGTCTACCGATATTCTACGCGATGATCCCATCGGTCCCTTATGACCTAAGGCAGCCCTGCCACGACGTGACGCCGCCATCACCTGCCCTGGACTACACTCACGGATGAAGCATTTTTCTCTGCTCGACCTCGCCCCGATCATCGAAGGCGCCGATGCTGCGGTCGCCTTCCGCAATACTCTCGACCTCGCGCGCCATGCCGAAGCCTGGGGCTACCACCGCTTCTGGATGGCGGAACATCACAACATGCCAGGCATCGCGAGCGCCGCGACATCTGTGCTCATCTGTCACGTCGCCGGCGGGACCAAAAGCATTCGCGTCGGCGCCGGCGGGATCATGTTGCCTAACCATGCTCCGCTCGCGATCGCGGAGCAGTTTGGAACACTGGCCTCGCTCTTCCCGACCCGGATCGATCTCGGGCTCGGCCGAGCGCCGGGTAGCGATCAAGTCACCGCGCGCGCGTTGCGCCGTCATCTCGGGAGCAGCGGCGACACCTTTCCGCAGGATGTGCTCGAGCTGCAGTCTTACTTTGAGCCCGCGCGTCGAGGTCAGGCGCTGCAGGCGGTTCCGGGCGCCGGCTGTGAGGTGCCTCTTTACTTGTTAGGCTCGAGTGATTTCAGCGCGCGGCTGGCGGCAGAGTGGGGCTTGCCTTTCGCCTTCGCTTCGCATTTTGCGCCCGATTATCTTGAGGTCGCACTCGCGCTTTATCGGCGAAATTTTAAACAGTCCGCTGCGCTCACAAAACCGTATGTGATCATCGGCGCGGGGGTGTTTGCGGCGGAAACAGACGCGGAAGCGCAACGGCTTTTCACCTCTTCACAGCTCCAATTCTTGAATCTTGTTCGTGGCCGTCCGAGCAAACTCCCGCCACCGGTGGAAACGATGGAAGGCCGCTGGAGCGCCACCGAACGCGCCGCCGTGCAACAGCGCACCCGCTGTTCCGCGATTGGTTCGCCTGAAACCGTGCAACGCCGTTTGGCGGAGCTCCTCGAGGAGACTGGCGCCGACGAGATCATCGCGACCGCACAGATCTACGATCACGCTGCGCGTCTGCGCTCGTTCGAGATCGCGGCGGAAGCATTTCAGAATCTCGTTAGGCAGGAAACCATCAAGGACCAAAACCCGGAGGCGGCGGCACAATAATCCGGCGTCCGGAGGAGGCGACCGAGAGAATCCAGCGACCATCGGAAGTGGTCCCGACCAATTCCGCTCGACTCGAGCCGACGTGGAGTGGCGGCACCTTGCGACCCCGCCGAACGGTCACGTGGACAACGCGCTCACCCGAGGTGTGGCTGGATCGCCGCGCTGTTTCCTTCGCGATTCTCTTACTCGAACGAGCGGTGACTTCTTCGACCACCTTCTTTTTTGGTCGAGGTGAAGTCTGGAAGGCGACGGCGCGATGAGGAGTATTTGGAACCTCCATCGCAGGGACGACCGCAGTCTCCGCAGGTTGAGGGACGGCGACTCGATCAGACGTGGCGGTCGTCGCAACGCTCGGCTCCGAGAGATTTTGCGGAGCGAACGGTGTCGGCGATAGGATGGGAGCCAGTCCTTCTGCGGGTGCGCTTGCTTCCGCAGCTTCTTTGTCAGGCGTCGTTAGGCGAGCGGGCTTCTCCGGCGCGGGCGCAGCTGGTGCAGTCCCGGTCGCCGTGTTCGACACGATCGTCGCGATAGTCGTCGCCGGGGAGGTTTGCGGAGCGTGCAACGCGGTCGTCTCAGTCGCTCCTTTCGGTGCGCTTGCTTCCGTGATCTTTTGATCGGGCATCGTTAGGGGAGGTGGTGCCGGGGTCACGCGATCGCCGCCCACGGGAGAAGTTTCCGCCGCTTGTTGAATGGCAATCGAATCAGAAATGGCGCTCGGCGACTTTGCCGCTGGTTCGGTCGAAGCGATCGTTGCGGTGGTTGGCGCCGGGGAAACCATCGGCGGCGCTTCTGTCGTTAGGCGCGATGTCGATTCAACAGTCACGGGAGTCGGCGTTGGGTACTGCCTAACGACCGGAGGAGTCGGCTGTCGGGTCGAGACCGTTGTCAGACGACGGGAGCGCGGATGCCGGATGTGCGACCACGCGACCGTCAGCAGGCTGGCCAGGAGCAGGAGAAGCGCGGCGATGGCCCACGGCGATTTCGCCGGCCACTGGTGCGCCGCGACCGCGCGCGCCTGGCTCGCAGCGGGCAGGCCAAACCGTCGGCTCACCGCCGCCCGGCGTTCAATTCGGGCAAGGCAAGTCTGCAAGAACGCTTCAAGCACCACCGGATCGTGCGGACGCTCAGCGGGATTCCGTCGCAGCATGCGGCCGAGGAGATGCCGCACAATTTTCGGAACGCCACGCAACTTCTCGACCCGCGCGCGCATGGTTTTTCCGCCGCTCAAAGCCGGCGTCGCGGCAGGCGGTGCTCCTGTGAGCAAAAACCACATCGTGCAACCGAGCGAGTAAACGGTGGCCGCGAAATCAACTTCCTCGCCTCGCCGTTGTTCCGGACTCGCGAAGCGCACCGCCGCATCGCTGCGCGCACCGGCCGATTCAGTCGTGGAAAAATCCGGCGCCGGCCCGAGCCAATGGAGCACTTTGATCGCGGGCCAGTCGCCCTCCGCCGTCTGCCCCGGCACGAAGATAATGTTGGCGGGGTTGAGCGCAGGATGATGGATGCGGCGGAAGCTGGCTGCGCTGAGCGCCGCGCTGACTTGCATCGCGATCCGCAGAACGGCGCGGAGCGGGAGCGGCCCGCGCGCTGCCACCCACGCCTCCGCTGAATGACCATCGAAGTAATCGGTCACATAGACCAGTTGATCGTTCTCGATCCCAAAATCATAGAGCATCGGGATGTTGATCTGATTGATTTCCTTCGCCGCCTCCGCCTCCGCTTGCAGTCGGGCTGTGGCCTCCGCATCCGCAGAAGTCCACGGAATAAGCTCGAGCGCAATCTCGCGGCCGGAATCGATTTCCTGCCCGCGATAAGTCACGCCGCGCGGCGTGCGATGCAGTTCGACAGGGAGGCCATTGCGGCCGAGCGAAAGCCGATAACGATCGAGAAAAATCTTGTTTTCCATTGGGAAGAACGACTTCAGAGGGCGCGGCCGCGGCAGGCGGACCGGAGAGAAGCCGTCCCAGTTAGACTTCGTTTTCGGAAATTCATTCACGCGTGTCGGCAGAAAGCTATCTGCCGCGCCCGACGATTCTGCCGATCGGCGGGAAGCCTCGAGGGTCGAGCTCCGCGAGACCGCGGCCTCGCAAGATCGCGGCTCCATTGCTGGTCAACGCGAACTCTCGCCTAACGAATGCGCGAAGCTTACTCGAACGCGTGCACGGTGTAGCTGCCGCCCTGCTTGTCCTGTTCGAGTTTCAGCAGGCCCTGCTTTTCCGCTTCGAGGAGGAGATCATTGAAGGCCTTGAAGCCGTGAGCGCGCTCATTGAAGCCGGGCCACTGCCGCTTCATCGCCTGTTTGATGAGCGAGGCATGAATCTGATAATCCTCGCCGCGTTCAGCTCGTAAGGCGTCGAGCGTTTTCACGAGAAGATCGAACGCTTCGCCCACCGATGGCGCCTGCGGCTGTTGTTTGCGCGTCGCTTTCTCCTTCGTCGCCGGAGCGCTCCCCGGTGCAATGGCCGCGCGGCTCCGCTCCTTCCGCGCCGTCTCGACCCGCACGAGGTCGTCGTAATAGATGAACTCGTCGCAGTTGCTGATAAAAAGGTCGGAGGTCGACTGCTTCACCCCGACGCCGATGACGGTCTTGTCGTTTTCGCGTAATTTGCTCACCAGCGGCGAAAAATCCGAATCGCCGCTGATAATGGCGAACGTGTCGACGTGACTTTTCGTGTAGCAAAGATCGAGCGCGTCCACCACCATCCGGATGTCGGCGGAATTCTTGCCCGATTGCCGAACGTGCGGGATCTCGATCAACTCGAAGGCCGCTTCGTGCAGTCCGCGTTTGAAATTTTTGTAGCGTTCGAAATCGCAATAGGCCTTCTTCACGACGATGTGCCCCTTAAGAAGCAGCCGCTCGATCACCTTGCGCACATCGAAGGCGGGGAAGTTCGCGTCATGCGCACCGAGCGCGATATTTTCCAAGTCGAGGAAAACGGCGATGGTGGCGTCAGCATCAGATGCACTCATGGGGGAAAGGATGTAAGCGTTTCTAGGATCGTGAACAGAAAAAAACTTGTTAGGCCGAAACTGCGAATGAAATGGCAAGAATGGATTTTGGCGGGCGGCGGATTGCTCTTTGCCTTCTCGTTAGGCATGACAGCCTGCGGCCGCGCCGGCTCCAGAAGTGAAGCCACTCCTCCGCCTCCCCCTTCCATCCAGCAAGAGCGCACCCCCGAAGTGCCGCAATCGATTCAGCAACGCTGGGATTACCTGAATCGCCTGCGCCAATCCGATGCCTACAGTTCGATCAATCGCACCCTGCTCGATGACCAGCATCATCTTGGCGCCGTGCTCGCTGCAAATCTCAGCGCCGAGCAAATGGCCGCCGCGATGACAAACGTAATGGAAGCATTAGCGCGAAAATTTCCAAGCGAGGACATGATTCTAGACGCCTACGCGCCCTCGACTCCGCTTCGCAAAGTCGGCGCCGCGAACTTCAACGCACAGACGGGAAAGGTCACCTTCACCCCGGCCCAATAGTCTCGGGAAGCGAGCTAGCCCACGCCCCAGATCATCGCGACGGAAGTCGTTAGGCTGCCGCCCATGTTGAAGGTGAGGAACTTCTTTGCGCCGTTGATCTGACGTGCGCCGGCCTGGTTGGTGAGGTGCTGATAGGCTTCGTAAACCTGCCGCACGCCGGTCGCTCCGACGGGATGGCCGTCACCGATCAAACCGCCGCCGGTGTTGACCGGAATCTCGAAGTCGATCTTGCCGCTGACGTGTTCGCCGCGCACCTGCGGGAGGGCGGTCGCGCCACTCTTGGCGAGCTCGTAGCCTTTGCCCGGCTCGGCGAGGCCGAGGATCTCGTAGGCGACGATTTCGGTGATCGAGAAACAGTCGTGCACCTCGGCGCCCTGCATGTCGCGCGGCTTCAGGTTGGCCATGCCGAAGGCTTTCTCCGCTGCCTTGCGGGCGGTCGAAAAAGTGGGCGCGTCCTTCTTTTCCAAGGCGAGATAATCGGTCGTGCTGCCGTAACCGAGGAGGTGCGGCAGTTTCGATTTATCGCGCCCGATGCGGTCGAGATACTTGCCCGACACGAGCACGACGGCTGCGGCGCCGTCGGTAATCTGCGAACAGTCGGAGACGCGCAGGGGCGGGGCGACGCTGGGATTTTTCTCGGAAATCTGTGAGGCGTCGTCGTAGGTCAGATTCGCGTCGCGCATTTGCGCCATCGGGTTGAGCCGCGCGTGTGCGTAATTCTTGTAAGCGACCGACGCGAGGTCGTCGGGCGAGGCGCCATACTTGTCGATGTAAATCTCGGCGATGCGCCCGAAGAGTTTCGGGAACATGAAGTCGCCATACTCCGGTCGCTCGATTTCGAAATCGGCCGCCGCGCCCAGCACATCCGAGCCGTCTTTCGAGGACATCGTCTTTTGTTGCTCGGCGCCCACCACGAGCACGACGTCATGAAATCCGCCCATGATCCACTGCGCGCCGAGGAGCACGGAGAGCGAACCGGAAGCGCAGGCCGCCTCGGTGTGCATCGTCGGGATGCCATGCAATTTTTCGTCGATCTCGGGGATAAATGCGCCGAGATGAAGTTGCTTCGTAAATTGGCCGGCGTTGAAATTGCCGACCGCCGCCGCCTCGACCTCGCCCGGATCGATCTTCGCGTCCTCGAGCGCTTTGCGGCCCGCTTCCTTGATCAGGTCGCGGATGGTTTTGCCTTCTTTTCTGAGGTTGCGCTTAAAGTCAGTCCGGCCGCCGCCGAGGATGTAAACGGGTTCGTTCATAGCTTGGGGAACCTAAGCCAGCGGCGGCGCGCTGTCATCCCGCGATGCCAGTTGCGAGAGGGGCGGGATCATGGAAAAAGCTCCCAGCCATGGCTCGAACTCCACGAATACCAGGGGAAGGAAATTCTCGCCGCCAACGGGTTTAAGATTCCGCGCGGCCTTTGGCAAAATGGAAGTCAGGGTCGTGTCGCGGGAGAAGGAGAGTCCGCATTTTCAGGCGGTTTTCGCGACGGGCTCCAAATAGAAGCGGTCCTTCAGCCTTGAGTTGGGCAGATAGTTCCCCTAGTAGATTGCTCGTGCAGCGACGCGATCAAATCTCGGTCCCAAGGCGAGCGGCGATCATCACGGCTCTCCGAACGCCTGTCGGTCGGCACGCGGGCGCATTGGCGTCGGTTCGCCCCGACGATCTTGCGGCCCACATCATCAAGGCCGTCGTCGCGCGATCCGGCATCGACCCCGCATTGATCGAGGATGTCTACTTCGGCGCCACCAACCAGGCCGGCGAGGACAACCGCAACGTCGCGCGCATGGCCGCGCTGCTGGCGGGCCTCCCCGCGTCCGTGCCGGGTTCGACGGTGAATCGCCTCTGTGCGTCGGGGCTGGAAGCCGTCAACATCGCGGCGCGCATG
>DASXPA010000037.1:0-3168 GCA_036493915.1 Chthoniobacterales bacterium
AGGCTATTTTTGGGATCCGCAATCGGACAGTTTCGGTTAACGGATTCGCTCTTTATCGCCAACAACGCTTGCGGAAATTGCGGTAGACATTGTTAGGGCGAACGGTGCTTGCGCAACCGCGTTGGACGCTGATAGACCTCATTGATTCGCCCCTGGCCAACCATGAAGCAGTTTCTTTCCGAACTGAAACGCCGCAACGTGCTGCGAGTGGCCGCGTTCTATGCGGCTGCGGGTTGGCTCCTAGTGCAGATTGCCACCCAGGTTCTCCCCGTGTTCGAGGTGCCGGCGTGGACGATGCGCGTCGTCGTAGTCGCGGTCATGCTCGGATTTCCGATTGCACTTATCTTCTCCTGGTTCTACGAGCTGACGCCGGAAGGTCTGAAGCTCGAAAGCAAGATCGATCCAGCGGAATCGATCAAGCGCAGCACCGGCCGTAAACTCGATCGCCTGATCATCGCCTTGCTGGCCACGGCGGTGGTACTCCTGCTCGCGAACCAGTTCGTCCCGCACCTAAACCGGACTGACGCGCTGGGCAAGGCAATTGCCGTCCTCCCGCTGGTCAACGATACCGGCGACTCGGATGACGAATACTTCACGGACGGACTTTCTGAGGAACTGATCAGCGCGCTGTCGCAGATCAAGGACCTGAAGGTGATCGGGCGCACCTCGTCGTTTCATTTCAAGAACACGAACGAGGGAAGCAAAGCCATCGGCGTCGCGCTCGGGGTAGGCTATTTGCTCGAAGGCAGCGTGCGGAAGTCGGCTGGCCGAGCCCGGATCGCGGTTAATCTCGTGCGCGCCGTCGACGGAGTGAACACGTGGTCGCAGATTTACGATCGCGCGCTCCCCGACATCTTTGCGGTGCAGGCGGAGATCGCACAGTCCGTCGCGGGTGCGCTCAAGGTCGCGCTCCTCGGCGCGAACGGGAAAAACCCGGACGCGCCGTCGAACCAGAACGTCGATGCCTACACGGCCTATCTGCAAGGCCGCTTCCACGAGCAACTCTATACCGCCGTGGATTTGCGGAAAGCGATCGAGTTCTACGAAACGGCGATCCGGAGCGATCCACATTACGCTCTTGCTTACGCTGCTTTGTCGAAAAGCTGGTGGGCCCTGGGAGACACAACTGGTGACGATGTGGCCGAGGCCAACCGCAAGGCGCGAGCTGCCGCGGAGCGCGCGGTAGCTGAAGATCCCAACTCTGCCGAAGCTCATGCCGCTTTGGGACAAATCCTCGTAAGTGTCGATCGCAATGCCAAAGGGGCAGAGGCCGAATATCGGCGCGCCCTTGAGCTGGACCCTGCCTCTGCAGAGCCGAAGATTGGCCTCGCCTCCGTGATCGCGGATTTCGGGCAGATCGAGGAAGCGGTCGAGCTCTTGCAGCAGGCGGTGCAGCTCGAGCCATTGACCACCAACGCTCATTTCGATCTCGCCCGGCTCCTAACCTCGTTAGGCCACTATGACGAAGCAGTACGGTCGGTGAACAAGGCGATCCAGCTCCAGCCGGGCGGCGCGGGCACGTGGGAGATGCTGGCGCTGGTCGAGGCAAAACGCGGGGATGGCGAGGCGGCCCTGAGAGCCGCCATGCGGGAATCCGATCCGGATTGGCGGGCCTACGCGATCGCCCTGGCGCAACAGGCTCGAGGTGACGCGAAGGTTGCAGATGAAGCCCTCAACGCGCTCATCGCCGGCCATAGCAACAACATGTCTTTCCAGATCGCGACCGTTTATGCCTTTCGCGGCGACGCCGACAAGACCTTCGAATGGCTCGAGCAGGCTTACAAAAAGCAAGACCCTGGTGTCATGGCAATCGTGGACAACCCCTTCACGCGCGAGCTGCGATCAGATCCGCGCTTCGGCGCATTCTGCAAAAAAATCGGCGTGCCTTTCCCGCCTTGAAGCTTGAAATCAAGTTATAGATGCGACCCCGATTTCCACTGGTGATTCAGCACGCCATGCACATTCATCCGACTCTCTCAGAATTGATCCCGACCATCTCGGTGAGTTGAAGCTGTTGGAGTGAACGGGATCGTCGCGACCAGCGCAACATCATAAAGTGGTGACGGCTCTTAACACGCGGGCAAATATATATTTTTATATCCCTCGCTATTCGCTGAGGCCGATGTAGTCAACAGGCGCACTTTGCGGCCGCAAGTAGCCGATTGGACTCTCACCGACGCGAGGACGCGCTTTCTCCATATCCCGCGGTTTTTAGGGCGGTCTCAATTATTGCGCAACCCTTAAACAAGAAAGAGCATAACATGAAAAAATCAGTAACTATCATTAGCTGCATTGCGGTAATTGCAGCATTCAGCGGACTGTGCCACGCCCAAAGTGACGCGCCTTACACCGAAGGGCCCGTTTGGACAATAACGATGGTCAAAGCCAAGGCCGGCATGACCGATGAATATCTCAAAGGCCTGGCTAAGACCTTCAGAGGCGCCATGGACGAAGCGAAAAAGCAGAACCTGATCATGGATTACAAGATCCTGCTGGGTGATGCCTCCAGTCCGCAGGATTACAATATCCTGCTTATGGTGGAATCGAAAAACATGGCCGCGCTCGACGGCTTCCGCGAGAAGGCGGACCCGATCGCCAGAAAAATCGAGGGGGCACCAGATCAACAGCTCGCCACACAAACCAAACGTCTGGAAATTCGTGAAATTATGGGCAGCAAGAACATGCGCGAAGTGACTCTGAAATAACTAAACGCAGCTCCCGAAACGCCGCGCCGATTAATCACCGGCGCGTCTTTTTTTTGTTGTCCTGTCGACCTCTGACACTAAGTCGATCTCTCCTGACTACGCACCGCGGCAACTCCCGCTCGCCCCTTACACCATCGTGTAAGTAATGATGGCGGCCACTTTCCCCGAGCCGTCTTCCTTCTCCGGAACTTCCAACACGGCTTTAATGACGTAAGGAGGTTCCTTGGTCACCCACCAAGTCATTCGGCCGTAAAGTCTGGTTGGCGTCTCAACCACCCATGTCTCTGCCTTCTTCCCCGCGCCAGCCTCGACGGTTTCGCGACCCTTCACGTGAACTGGCACCCAATCGATCGCCATCTTCGTGGTATCGAAAGCCGGAATTTCTGCAGTGTAACCATTTGCCAGCGGAAGAGACGAGATAAGCAATCCGTACATCCCGCCATAAAAATCGAAAACCGGCTGG
>DASXPA010000038.1:0-6363 GCA_036493915.1 Chthoniobacterales bacterium
CGCGCGGCCTGACCGTCGCCGCTGTAACCGATGTAGCGGGTGTAGCCTTTTCCGCGCGCCGTCTGGAGCGCGGCAATGGGGTCGCCTTTTCTTAAAGCGGCTTCGGGACAGCTGTGCAGATGGACGAGATCGACGCAGTCGGTCCGGAGCCTGCGCAAGCTTCGCTCGATGCTTTCGAGGAGCGATCCGGGCTTCCAGTTCGCGCCGCTCTCCTGCCCGTGCGGATGACCGCATTTGGTGAAAAGATAAAATTCCTCACGGCGGGCGCCGACGGTCTTGCCAATCAACTCTTCGCTCTCGCGGTAGCATTCGCCGGTATCGATGACGTTGAGGCCGGCGTCGAGCGCACTGCCTAACAATTGCGCGACCGTGCTCTCATCGGCTTCCTCGTGTCCGATCTCCGCGCCCCCGAAGCCCAGCACCGAGACCTGCATGTCGGTTTGGCCAAAGGCGCGTTTCTCCATGGAGGAAAGTTAAGTGCGCTGACCAAGTTGTCATCCTGAGGGAAGCGAAGAGCCTGCCCCGGGGCGCAGCCGAATGTGATCTCGGGAGCGTCGTTAGGGGCCGAGAATGACAGCGCCGCGCCCCCGCCCGATTCGGCCGATGGTTTTCGCGCTCAATTGTTTCGCGAGCACGGCGGCCTCGTTAGGCGCGACGATCGCCGCCATCCCGATGCCCATATTGAAGACTTGATACATCTCGTTGTGATCAACCTTTCCGCGTGTCTGCAAAAGCTGGAAAATCGGCGGAACCTTCCAGCTCGCGAGATCGATGATGGCGTCGCAGTCGTCAGGCAAAACACGCGGGAGGTTGTCGATCAATCCGCCGCCGGTGATGTGGGCGAGACCTTTCAGCTTTTTGTGAGGAACCTGCGCGAGAAGCGGCTGATAATTTTTGTGCGTGCGGAGCAGCTCTTCGCCTAACGACAACTTTAGTCCTGGCAGCTTGGTTGACGGCTTCAACCGCAGCTGTTGAAAGAAGATTTTTCGCGCGAGGGAGTAGCCGTTGGTGTGCAGACCATTCGAGGGCAGTCCGAGAATGGCGTCGCCAGGTTTGATCCGGCTGCCATCGATCATGCGGGCGCGATCGACCACGCCGACGATGCATCCGGCCAGATCGTATTCGCCGGCTTTGTACATTCCGGGCATCTGCGCGGTTTCGCCGCCGACGAGAGCGCACTTGCCGGCGCGACAGGCGCGTGTGAATCCGCGCAAAATCTGTCCGAAGACTCGCGGCTCCAGTTTCTCCGCGCCGATGTAATCGAGAAAGAAGAGCGGCCGAGCGCCGAGGACGGCGATGTCGTTGATGCAATGGTTCACGAGATCGGCGCCCACCGTGTCGTGGCGATCGAGGGCGAAGGCGATTTTCAATTTCGTCCCGACACCGTCGATGCTGCTGACGAGAATCGGCTCGCGCATCCCGGATAGGTTCGGCGCGAAGAGACCTCCGAAGCCGCCGATTTTGCCGAGCACCTCCGGACCTTGGGTTTGTCTAACGAGTCCCTGGATTTTGCGCTTCAGCCGGTTGCCGAGCTCGACATCGACTCCGGCGCGGGCGTAGGCTTTTTTTGGCGTTGTCATCCTGAGAAACGAAGGATCTCACGGGCTCCTCTGCACGCCCTTCTGCTCACAGGGTCGCCCGACGCTCGTGAGGTTCTTCGCTTCGCTCAGAATGACAAGAAAAGAACGCGCAGCCAAAGGAGAGGCGCTTTTTCATCTCCGAAAATTTGCGCAACCTGCGGAAATCACTTTAGCCCAGCAAACAGTGTCGGTTGCTTTTCCTCGGCGAGAGCTTTGGCGCGGTGCTCGCGTTTTTCCATGATGAATTTGTCCAGCTCCGGATCGACCGGCAGCGGATAATTTCCGCTGAAACAGGCCAGGCAAAATTCGTTCGCCGGTTTCCCGGTCGCTTCGATCATGCCCTCGAGATCGAGGTAGCCGAGGCTGTCGACGCCGAGGTATTCGCAGATTTCCGGCATCGTCTTGCGGTTCGCGATGAGCTTCTCCGGATCAGGAAAATCGATTCCGTAATGGCAGGCAAAGCGATGCGGCGGACAGCTCACGCGCATGTGGACTTCTTTCGCGCCGGCTTCGCGCAGATTGACAACGCGGGCGCGGGCGGTCGTTCCCCTAACGATCGAATCGTCGACCACGACGACGCGTTTTCCTTCGACCGCTTCCTTGATCAGGTTCAGCTTCACCCGCACGTCGAAGTCGCGGATGAGCTGGCTCGGCTGGAGAAAAGTGCGTCCTATATAGTGATTGCGAACGAAGGCGTGCTCGTAGGGAATGTTGAGCTCGTGGGCGAAGCCGAGCGCGGCGTAGTTTCCGGAGTCTGGGACCGGGACGACGATGTCGGCTTCGACAGGGAACTTGCGCGCGAGCTGGCGGCCCATGTCGGTGCGAACTTTTGCGACGTTGACGCCGCCGATGATGCTATCGGGGCGCGCGAAGTAGACGTATTCGAACATGCAAAAGGCCGGCTTTTCCTCTTTGAAAGGCCATTCCGAACGCAGCCCGCTCTCGCTGATGATGAGGACTTCGCCCGGCTCGACTTCGCGAATGAATTCGGCATGGATGAGATCGAAGGCGCAGGTCTCAGAGGCGAGGACGTAGGCGCCGTCGAGTTTTCCTAACGACAGCGGCCGAAAGCCGAAGGGATCGCGCACCGCGATGATTTCGCGCTCGCTCATGATGATGAGGGAGAAGGCGCCCTCAATGCGGCGGAGTGCGCTCAGGATTCCGCTGCCGTTTTGCGAAGGCCGGGCGAGAAGGTGGAGAATGATTTCGCTGTCTGCGGTGGTTTGGAAGATGGAGCCTTTGCTTTCGAGTTCGTCGCGCAGGACGTCAGCGTTGATGAGGTTGCCATTGTGCGCGATGGCAAGCTGGCCGCGGAAGCAATCGACGACAAAGGGCTGCGCGTTTTTTATCGTGCTCGATCCGGTGGTGGAATAGCGGGTGTGACCGACCGCGCGTGTGCCCTTCAGTCGCTCCAGTTCCGCCTGCCCGAAAACCTGCGAGACCAGGCCCATGTCGCGATGCAGTTGAAAAGTCGAACCGGGGCCGGTGCTGGTGACGATTCCGGCGCTTTCCTGCCCGCGATGCTGGAGAGCGAAAAGGCCGTAATAGGTGAGCACGGCCGCGTTCGGATGGCCGAAGACGGCGAAGATGCCGCACTCGTGCATCGGATAGGGCGGGGGAGAAATTGGGTCCTCCATCATGGAGCGGCAAGATACTCGATCCGTGTGCAACGTCATCTCGCGCCACAACGGGAAGGGCAAAGCACTGACAACCATCTCATAAATAGCATTGGCATTCTGAGCGAAGCGTAGCGTAGCGCAGCTCGCGGAATGGGCGAGGCCGGGCTTTCAATCTGACAAAGCCACTCCCAAGGTGACTCGCGAGATCTTAGCTGCGCTCAGAAGGGCAATGCTGTGGGTTCTAATCGGCCGGCTTGGCGCGCAGTTTTTTGAGTTGCGAACGTTTCCGCTTCGTCTCGAGAATTTTCCTTTTCAAACGCGGTGGGCGCGGCGAATTGCGCCGGCGTTGCTGCGCGGCCTCGGCGCGCTTCCGCCGCCGCGCATCCTCGAGCCGACCTTCGAGAGCTGTCAGTAAACGCTCCCTTGCAAGCGCACGATTGCGGGCTTGCGAGCGCGAATCCTGGGCCGTCACGCTCAACCCGCTCGGGAGGTGTCGGAGTGTGACCGCAGTGGAAACCTTGTTCACGTGCTGGCCGCCAGGGCCGCCCGAGCGCGCGAAGCTTTCTTCGAGGTCGTCTGGCTGAATCCCCAGCTGCCGCATCCGCATCGCTTCGTTCATTGCGTTGTTCGTTAGGCTGAATTTTCGCCGTAGAAACCACAGATTTTATGATTCGCCGCCCCTGACAAACGAATCGATTTGCCGATGGCCGGACTCGAACCGGCACGGGCGTTTAAGCCCAACGGATTTTAAGTCCGTTGCGTCTGCCATTTCGCCACATCGGCGCTGCGGCTGGCAGCTTACGCGCAGACCGAGGCGCGCAAGAAGTTTTTCGTTTGCGGGAGGATCGAGATCTTTGCCAACGAACGGAAGGCAGGCGCAATTTTGTCTTTGTAATTGTCTGCGGAAACGGGCGTAATCCGCGCATCACCGGCGCTCCTGATTTCTCTCCGCGGCAGCGCCCAAACGAGGAAACGACATGCCAAACTTCGATCCGGCGGCGACGAAATTCAGCGCGCGCAATGCGCTCCTCCTGGCTCAGCTCTGCAACGCTGCCTACGGCATGGAAGCGGATGCACGCAATCTCACGAAACAGATGGGCTTTACCGACTTCGAGTGGGTCAACCTCGAACAGCAGCTCGAGAACACTTCCGCTCTCATCGTGGGCTGCGACGACTTCGCGGCGGTGGCTTTTTGCGGAACGAAGGATCTGAAGAACTGGATGACGGATCTTCATTCCACGCCCGGCCGTTTTGCCTGGTTCTTTGAAGGGGCGCCCGACGTCGGCGAAGTTCACGCCGGGTTTGCTTTTGCGCTGCGGCATTCGTGGGAAAAAATCACGCTCGCCATGAACCGCGTCATCCCGCCGGTGGCGACCGCGGTGGCGAATCTGGAAGGTCTTTCCATCCGGCCGCAAAAGACACTCTGGATCACCGGTCACAGTCTCGGCGGTGCGCTCGCGGCGCTGGCCGGGGGCGTCTTTTCGATGCTGCCGGGCGGGATCATTCGGCCCGTCGGCGGCGTCTATACCTTTGGGCAGCCGCGCATCGGTCTGCACAACTTTTGCGGTGCCTATGATCGACTCCTGCAAGGCAAGACTTTTCGCTTCATCAACAAGGAAGACCTCGTCCCGCGCGTCCCTTTTCGCGGCTGGGATTATTCCGACCTCGGCCAAATGATTCACTTCGACAGCACCGGCGCGCCGCAACGAGAGAGCCGGGAGTGGACGAATTTTCTCGCCCGGACCTTCGAGGGCTTTCAGGATTTCTTCAGCATCTTGACGCACTTCAATCCCGATGTCGGCGATCACAGCCGGACCGGCTACGAGCAGCTCGTGCGCGAGCATCAGGCCGATCTCGACCGGCTTTTTGCCTAACGAGCCGCGACGACTGGCGGCCGGTGTCGGCTGAAGCGTATACTCGCAAGCTGAAACCGGCAGCTCAGTCACTCAGTTCGCTGAGGCGACGGACGCTACGAGCCTACATCCACGAGCGCGCTCGGAGGCGAAAGAATGCCGAGGGGCAGCCCGAGGACCGGGCGCTGGAACTTCAATCTAGGATATTTTATGGCTAACGAACTGGATGGAAAAAAAGTGGCAATTCTGGTCGCCGATGGATTCGAGCAGGTCGAAATGACGAAGCCGCGCGAGGCCCTCAAGGAAGCCGGCGCGGATGCGAAAATCGTCTCGACCAAGTCGGGCAAAATCCAGGGGATGAACCACGCCGATAAAGGCGACACTTTCGACGTCGATCTCACTCTCGACGACGCCAGTCCCGACGACTTCGACGCGCTCATGATCCCGGGTGGCCTCATGAATCCTGACGAGTTGCGGTCTACGCCGGAAGCGACCGATTTCACGCGCGCTTTCTTCGACGCGGGCAAGCCGGTGGCGGCGATCTGCCACGGCCCGTGGGTGCTGATCGATGCGGGCGTTGTCAGCGGTCGTACGCTCACTTCGTGGCCGGCGATCAAGACCGACGTGAAGAACGCGGGCGGCACCTGGGTTGATGAAGAAGTGGTGGTCGACAACGGCTTGGTCACGAGTCGCAAGCCCGACGACATCCCGGCGTTTAATGAGAAAATGATTGAGGAGTTCGCGGAGGGAAAGCACGCCGGCCAAGCCCGTTCGGGGACCCGTCAATCTGCGCCCCCGGCGCCCGCTCCGACCTTGGAAACCTGAGTCGTTAGGCAATGCCCGGGCGCGCTTCAGCGCGATCAGACGTTGAAGCGGAATTCGACGACGTCGCCATCTTTCATGACGTACTCCTTGCCTTCGATTCGCAGCTTGCCGGCTTCGCGGGCTTTAGCGAAGCTGCCTAACGACACCAGGTCGTTGAAATGGACCGTCTCCGCGGCGATGAAGCCGCGTTCGAAGTCGGTGTGAATAACGCCTGCCGCGGCCGGCGCTTTGTCGCCTTCGTGAATCGTCCAGGCCCGCGTTTCTTTCTCGCCTGTCGTGAGGTAGGTACGCAGACCCAGGAGATGGTAAACCGCGCGGATGAGTGCACCGACGCCACTGCTTTCGACGCCGAGATCACGCAAGTATTCCTGCGCCTCCGCGTCGGAGAGATCGACCAATTCGCTCTCGATCTGCGCGCTGATCACGATTGCCTCGGTCGCGAAATGGTGGCGGGCATAATCTTCCACCGCGCGCACATGTTGGTAC
>DASXPA010000039.1:0-45323 GCA_036493915.1 Chthoniobacterales bacterium
TGTGGGACAGTTGGAGGACGACATGGCAGACTTTGTCCATGCCATCAAATTGGCGCAGCCTTCTACTCTGGTGGGCTTTTCTTCCGGTGGAGGCTTTGTCCTGCGATTCGCCGGCTCTGCCAGGCAGAAGCTATTCTCCAACTACCTCCTGCTCGCTCCCTTCCTCAGCCAGGATGCGCCGACTTCGCGGCCGGATAGTGGCGGCTGGGTGAGCGTGGGAGTTCCCCGCCTCATCGCCATTTCCGTGCTCGATGGATTTGGAGTGCACGCCTTCAACGACCTGCCCGTAATGCGCTTCGCGCTCACGAAGGAGAACGCAAAGTTCCTTACCCCGGAGTATTCGTTCGCCCTCGCGCAAAACTTCGGGCCCAAGCGAGACTATCAGGCGAACATTCGTGCGGTCCGAGAACCCCTCCGGATACTGGACGGCCAAAATGATGAAGCATTCTATGCCGATCGATTCGCGAGTGTCTTCCAAGGCGCAGGGAAAGATGTTCCCGTCACGATCCTTCCGGGTATCGACCACATCGGACTGACTCTTGACCCAACCGCCGTGCAAGCTGCAGTCAAGGCGGTGGAAGATATGGACCACGCGCGGCCTAACCGGGCGCTCCAGTCAACCACTGGCCGGCGTACACGCAAGTTCTCCATCTTTCACAGCTCTTCTCCCGCCGCCACGCGCGCCATCGCCAGCGGTGGCTCATCTTGTTCTCGTTAGGCCGCTCACTTCGTATGCGTCCTCAGCCACTTATTTCCGTCCGCGACGTAGAGGCGAGCAGTCGCTGGTATCAGCGCCTCCTCGGCTGCGAGAGCACTCACGGCGGCGCGGAATATGAGCGGCTCGTCTCAGGCGGGCAGCTGATCCTTCAGTTGCATCGTTGGGACGTCGCGCATCATCACGGAGCCATAGGAGACCCGCATCTCCCGCATGGCAACGGCATCTTGCTGTGGTTTGAGACCGACGATTTCGATGCGGCGGTTGCACGCGCCGGGGAGATGCAGGCGGCAGTCGTTTTGCCGCGCCACTGCAATCCACCCGATGGTAAAGGCGGACCCAATCATTGGGAGATCTGGTTGCGCGATCCGGACGGTTATACGGTGGTGCTGACCAGTCCCGACGGATCGGCAGATGGAAGTTGGAGGCCGTAACAAACTACCAAGCTTAGGCATGCGACGCACCTAACCGCCGACGAGTGTCACGCCGGCCGCTCCCCGCAGGTACCGCCCTTCGTTCTCGCGGCGGTTGGAAAAGCTCGCGATCTGCGCACAGGCTCCTACAGTACCAGGGTGACTGCGAAGCAATTCTACGATTGGCAGACGGTCGGCGGTACCGATGACGTCATGCGCATGGTGGACGCTCTCGAGCGCGCCGATATCCGTTGGTGTGCGATCGGAGGCGTCGCGGTGAATCATTGGGCAACGGAGCCGATGGTGACGCAGGATGTGGATTTTGTCGTCGCCACGGACGCGATCGAACATGCGGTGAGTGCTCTGACAGAGGCTGGATTTCAATCCGAGAAGTTTGCCTGGTCGATCAACTTCAAGGGCCGCTCAAAAGTAGGTCTCCAGCTCAGCACAGAGGATTTTTATCGAGAATTTCCGGAGCGAGCGAGGCCGGCCGACGTCCATGGCATTCTCCTGCGGGTCGCTTCGCTCGAGGATACGCTCAAGGGCAAAGTAAAGGCGTGGAGCGATGCGGAGAGGCGACAAAGCAAAAGACTGAAGGATCTTGGCGACATTGCCCGGCTGATCGAGGCGCATCCCGCGCTGTGGGGATCGCTTCCGGAAGAATTGAAAGGACAAATAGAGCGTCCTGGAAAGGGCTGAGGGGCCGGGTCGCCGGACTTAGGGTTCGTCGCGGTGCCGTGTCTCCGGCGCTAATTGTCAAACAGAAGTGTTCTGTCCCTTACTCGACCATCCCGTCTATGTCGCGGTTTGCCAGTCCGCTCCATGCACCAGCGGGAGCTGACATTCTTCTCGTTAAATGAAACAGCGGGCTCTTTGGCGGTGCAAGAAGTGCGGGCGCTACTTCGCCAACCGCAACCAATCGCACGCCTGCGGGCGCTACGATCTTGAACATCACTTCCTGGGCAAAGGACCAGAGATACGAGAACTCTTCGACCGAGTCGTTGCTGTGATCCGTAGTCTCGGGCCGGTGCGGATTCTGCCGGAGAAGACTCGCATTGCTTTTCAGGTGCGGATGTCTTTTGCGCAGATTACGCCACGATCAAATTGTCTCGATGGACACGTGGTCCTCGCACGACGCTTCGAGCATCCCCGCTTCCGCCGGGTGCAGACAATCTCACCGCGCAATCATGTCCACACCTTCAGGCTCGTCACTGCGGAGGATATCGATAGCGAGTTTCACGCGTGGTTAGTCGAAGCCTATGCGGTTGGCGAGCAGCGTCACATCCAGAAGAAATCAAAGCAAACGCGGTAGTCGAGAGCAAGCCGCGGTACTGCCTTATTTCCAGGTTAAACTTCTCCTTCGCCGCCACGCGGCTTTGATTGACTCGCCTTTCCAAGTCTTGGGCTAAGCCTGCGCTTCGCACGTCGATGTCGCTCCGTTCCTATCAGCTTTCGTGGTACTCGCGCATGGCGGATCTTGCTTGCGTCAGGCTGCGCCAGGCTTCCTTTTGCAACGATGCCCAACTCCAGGTATCCTAAGAGACTGTTGAAATAGTCCGCAGATTTCGCAGATGAACACAGATTTGAGGGATTGCGGACCCTCCATTCTCTCTGCGGAAATCTGCTAAATCTGCGGACGAATTATCGCTCTGACGTTTTTTAACAACCTCCCAAGCCCGTATGACGCATCTTGACCTCGCGGCGGTTCTGAACCTGATCTCCACGGTGGCGATCGTGGGCGCCCTGATTTTCACCGCCCTCCAAGTGCGTACGGCGAACGAGTCCCGCCGGGATCAAGCGGCCCTTACCGTCATCCAAACGACGCAAAACGAAAGCTGGACCGGGGCGCTGAAGATGGTTCTGGGGTTGCCTGAGAACGCCACCTCGGAAGAAGTCCGCGCACAGGGAACGGCGATGGAAGAAGCGCTCTTCGAGCTCAGTATCCGACTGGAGCCCGTGGGTTACATGACTTTTCGCCGCACCACCACTCTAAAGATCACGGATGAGCTGATCGGCGGCGTGGTCACGGGCATCTGGTCGCGGGCAAGAAATTGGACCGAGGCGTATCGCAGCTCCACGAATAATCCGAAGTTCAACGAATGGGTGGAGTGGCTGGCGGACCGGATCGGAGAGCGACGGGCGCGGTTAAAGCCCGAACCCGCGCATCGGCAATATCGCGACTGGCGCGGGGAATGAGAGCCTCCCGGCGCTCTCAACACTCTGTAGAATAACTCCATGACTTCCCGTATCAGTCGGATCATCCTGTTCGTAGCGAACGTCCCGAAGGTCGCGGCTTTCTATGAGCAGCATTTCGGCCTTGAGCCACTCGGGCCAGAAAAGGATGGTTGGCTCGAGCTCCATGCCGAGGGCTGCAATCTCGCTCTGCATCACGGCACGTTACCGCCTGGGCAATGTTCCCATTCTCCAGCGAAGATTGTTTTCGCAGTGAGCAACGTTCACGACGCCGTCGAACGCTTCGCTGCCAGCGGGCTACAATTTGGGAAGGTGCAGGAGTGGAATGGACTTTCCTTCGCGGACAGTAAGGACCCGGCAGGGAACCCTATTCAGATCTGCAGTGACGGCGCAGAATGAGAGATGTGCTTGACTGGCCAGGTTGGCCG
The DNA here is from genome assembly GCA_036493915.1 of Chthoniobacterales bacterium. Classification (GTDB taxonomy): domain Bacteria; phylum Verrucomicrobiota; class Verrucomicrobiia; order Chthoniobacterales; family UBA10450; genus Palsa-1392. The sequence goes on from DASXPA010000039.1 coordinate 3,750, forward strand.
AAGGGTCAGGCAGGCTGAAAACAATTTTCCTCGAATCGGGTCGCTGCTGAGGGTCTGCGGGATTCAAGAGCCAAACCGAAGCTCACCGACGGTCCACTCCTTCGAGCCCGACCGCGCTGGCGAAAAGCTGTCCGAAAAGTCGTAATACACCCATCTTGGCTGTCGCGTCAGGCGGGCATCTTGCCCGCAGCACCCGGGCTGGAAGCCCGCGCGACCGGACAGGCTGCAAGCCTCTGTTACCGTCAACCGTACTTTTCGGACAGATTCTACGGTAACACTGTTCCGGATTTGGTTTTCACGAGTGCGATGTCAGCGCTGCCAAGATTGCCATCGACCGTGACATCGGAGGTGAAATTTGAACTGTCCACGATTTGTCCAGAGCGCGATTTTGTCTGGGCGATGTCACCGGAATTGACCGTGCCTTCGCCGGTCGTGTCGCCGAGAAGAACACCCAGGGTGGCAGTAAAGTCACCGCTGCCCTGCGCACTCGTGACGCCGGTGAGGGTGACAATCACTCTTTGAGCATTGGCGACGCCGGTGAGATCAACGGTGCATTGGTCAGAGCCAGGACCGGGCGAGACCGTGCCGCCGGGGGTGGTGGTGGTTCCACAGTTAGCGATAGAGTCAGCAAAGGTGAAGACCACTTTGTGATCCACTCCCGCCGTCCCGGTGTGACCCGGGAGGCGAGGTTCCACGCCGGCGCCATTCGTTAGGTCAATATCGAATGCGCCGGCTGTGCCATGAACTTTCCGGGAGACGGCGCTGCTCAGGGTCGGGCCCGCACCAAGCGCGATTTGCCACATCCCGCGTCCGTGCGTGGCAATGCGTAGGACATTGCCGGGCGCGACGGCGAGATCGAAGACCGGAAGGGCTGGCAGTCCGGTGCCGAGCGGCCTCCAGCTGGCGCCGGCATCGGTCGAAGCGTAAACACCGATGTCGGTGCCGGCGTAAAGATTGTTGGAATTATTCGGGTCAACGGCAAAGGCACTCACCGGGGTTTGAGGCAGACCATGATTCGCCGCCGTCCAGGTGGGCCCGCCAGTGTTGATCGTCGTGGACTTCCAAATGTTAGGGACGCCGTAAGCACACAGAGTGACATAAGCCGTGCTGACATTGTTCGGGTCAATCACAGCCCGCCCGACGTAAGTGTTCGGAATGTTACTTAACGGATCAAAATTGCTTAAAATGGTCGAACCGTTCGTCGTTCCAAGAATCTGTCCGCTAGAGGTCCCGACAATTCTCACATTATCATTCTGCGGCGAGATGCCGATGGCGCTGATGGGGTTACCCAGGTCCTGACTGACCGCGGTGTGATTCGCGCCCGTATCAGCGGATCGATACAAAATATTCGCGCCGTAATAAATGGTATTCGGAGTGCCTGGCCCCTGTTCCAGTGGCGCATAAAAAAGAACGGCGCCGCCACATGGGATGCCGTTGTGGGAAACACCGCCATAACAACCGCGGAGGTTACCGGAAGACTGATTCGTGAGAGTGTAAGAGACGTATAACTCCTGGGAAGTGGTGTTAAAGTATGTGCTGTAGACATTCACGTTTGTCGTGTTGGTCGCGCTCTGATCAACCACCGTGAATCCGCCGTCGCCCTGCTGCACCTGGGACCAGGCAGCCGACGGACTATAAAAGTTTGTGCCGTTGTCCTGCGTTCCACCGAGACTGAAGTTCGGGTCGGTCGGATGAACAGCGACGCTTTCAAATTCAGTCGCCCTAAAAGTCGTGTTATTTAAACTCGTCCAGTTTGCGCCGCTGTTAGTTGACTTCCAAATACCGCCGTCCGAGCCGAAGAAGATCGTGGAAGGCGAAGAGGGCGCGACCGCAATCGCTTGTGTATCGGTGTGTAGCCCGTTCACGCTCGAGCCAAAGGAAAGTCCGCCATTGGTGGAGAAGAGAAAAGTCGTGTTGCCGCCAGTGCCGCCAAGATAGACCTTGTCGGCGTTGGTCGGGTCCACCGCGACGGCGATGTCATAGAAACATTGTCCGCCGCAAAACCCATTGTTAACTCGTGGCGCCCAGGTCGCGCCGCCGTCCACCGAGCGATAAAGCGTTCCGTTGCTTTGTGCGGAAGCCGCGAAAGCCGTCGTATTTCCGGTAGAGTTATCATAGTTGATCGCAAGCTCGGTTCGGGCGCTACCCGTATCTGTGCCTGTCAATATCAGTTGCCGGGTAAAGGTCGCGCCCGTGAGCGCATTGGTCGAAAGCCAAACGCCGCTCCGACCGGCAGGGCCAACCACCGAAACCAGCAGCCGGTTGCCATCGCCCGGGCTAATCGCCATGTCATACATGTCGAGGTTTTCGCCCGCCGCCGTGACGGCAAGCTTGGTGAAAGTCGGAGTCGCAGAGGTCGCGTTGAAGGAACGGAAAAGACCTCGCACCGGAACGGACGGGGGATAATTGCAGGCGCTGCTGCTACCGACGCCAGCGACTGTGGTCGCAAAGATGTTTGCCGCATTGGTCGGATCCACGGCGATTTCGCTGACAGACGCGCCGCCTATCTGACTCCCACCGAAAGGTCCCTCAAGGGTCGGCGAAGCGGATGAGGCGTTTGTGATGCGGTAGATTCCGACTCCGAAAAAACTGTCGCAGGAAGCCTCTGGTTCACCCGTGCCGACGTAAACCGTATCGGGCGACGAAGGCGCAATCGCAATCGAACCGATGGCCAAACTCAGCGCGCCATCCATCAACGGCGTCCAGGTCGCGCCGCCGTCGGTCGATCGGTAGAGACCGCCATTCGCCGTCCCAACATAAACGATATTGGCATTCGTCGGATGCACGGCAATCGCACTCACGCGCCCCGATACCGAAGACGCACCGGCCACGACCTGTCCGTTGGGAATCGGATTCGGACCAATCTCCGTCCACGCCGCCTGCGGCACATTTGCTCGCGCCAAATCGGCCTGCTGCCGCTCCATTTGCAGAACGGCGGCGATGCGAAGCTGCGGATTAAAAGGCTTCCCTTTTTCAACCCCGCGGTACCTCGCAATCTGCTCCGCGCGGAAACGCAAATATTCTTCCTTGTTCGGCATCTCCTCGTCGCTCCCGCCATTCGCAGGAGCGGCCGCCGGCAGATCGGGATCACCGCCGAATAATCGTTTTCCAATGAACGCCGCCACCGCTGGATGCGATGAAAAGGCGAGCAGAACGCTGGAGGCGATCAGCGCAATGGCGAGGAGAACTCTTACCGAAGCTTGGGCCCGGATATTTCCTTTCGAGTGTTGCATGGATGTTCTTGATCCTAGATGAAATAAGCGGGTCACGTCATTCTCTTTTGGAGGAACGTCCACCGCCCGGCTATGCCGAACAAAGGATTCAGCAACTGGTCCTCTTGGAGATCTAAGTCGCGAATCACACTTAGGAAGTGAAACGTGTCAGGTTGTTAGCAAAAGTTGACGCGACGCCTGACGATGAAATTGTAACTTGATGAAAGCTTTGATTCTATTCGTCGGACTGTGCATCCTCTTTGTGCTCTGCTGGCCGCTGGCGTTGCTCGTGCTGATTCTGTTTCCGATCGTCTGGCTGCTGGCATTGCCGTTCCGGCTGGTTGGCGTCGTCGTTCACGCCTTCTTTGCCCTGCTCGGTGGTCTTCTGCTTCTTCCGGCGCGGCTCTTGAGATTGTAGTCGTTGGTGCGCCTAACGACCCGAGCTCAGAGCGCGATCTGTGAGCGGACGTGGCACTCGTAGATGCAAACCTCGCGGATGCCGAACTCCGCCATCTTCTTCGCCAGCCGCTCGAAATTCTCTCCCTGTTGCACATGGGAATGCGCGTCGGATGCGGTCGTGAAGGGAATGCCTTTCGCCATCGCGCGACGAATGATCTCGTCGCTTGGATAAAGTTCTCCGACGGGTTTGCGCCAGCCGGCGGTGGATAATTCCATCGCCAGATCTGCGCGCCGAACTTCGGAAAGGACGGCATCGAGGACTTCGCCGAAATCATCCGTCGGGCGGAAGCCGAAAATCTTCACGAGGTCGAGATGCGACATGCAATCGACCAGCCCGCTCGCAGCCATCCCGCGGATGCGCTCGTAGTAGTCGGCGTAGACTGCGTTGATGTCGCGCCGCGCAAACTCGGCTTCTTCGCCGGCGTGATCGAAGGGCCAATCGCCGCGGAGGAAATGAACGGAGCCGAGGACGAAGTCGAGCCGCTCCCAATTTTTCTCGACCCAGGCGCGGCCAGCGGCGGAATGGACCGGGTCGTTGTCGAGCTCGATGCCGGCGCGGATTTTGAGATCGGGATTGGCCTTACGAAGTTTCTCGATTTCGTCGAAGTCGACGCCTTCGTGATAACGATCGTGATCGGTGAGAGCGATGTCGCGGAGTCCGCGCTCGCGAGCGGAATCGGCCCAGGGCTGGAGCAGGGCCTGAGTATAAGGCCGCAGGCTGTGGACCTGCGGATGCATGTGATAATCGGAAAAAAGTTTCACCATGGAGTTGTAGCCGGGGTCGTTGACCCCGGCGAGTTGTGCTTGCGATGGTCTGCACCGCCGGGGTCAGCGCCGCCAGGGTCGCCGCCCCCGGCTACAACGTCACGGCGCAGCCATCGATTTGCGTTTCGCGTCCAGCTCCGGATAAGCCGGCACCACGGCTTCGACGGTGAAGACCTTCCCGGGAACGAGATCGCGCGTGGCGATGGTCTCGGCATATTCTAAGTGCTCGTTGGGATTGACGAGGATGGTAGCAGGATTCGCCTCGAAGGCCCGATTATCCGACCAGCGGGTGACGACACGGCCAGCGGCGTCGCGGAGCAGAATCTCGATTCGTTGCTCGGTCGGGAAGCTGAGCTCGACCGCGCGGTCGCCCCGGTTCGTTAGTCGCACGGTCACCGGGAGCTGCCGCATTTCTGAAAGCTTGGCCGGCTCGGAGGGCAGCTCGACTGAGAGGATGAGGCCGCGCAACTTCGGATTGCGATACTCGGGGATTTTCTCCGAGGAGCTGAAAGGATGGAGGATGCGGCCGAGGACGCTGCGTTTCGGCACGGTGTGATCCTGCGCGGGAGCGAGGCCCGCGGCGGGGAGCAAAATCAGCAGAGTAAAGAGGGCCGTTCTTCGCATCCGCCCAAAGAGGGCAACGTTGCAAAAGCTGTCAAACCCTTTATGAATCGCCCATGCGGAAGGCTTTCTTCGCAGCCCTGATTTTCGCGCTCGCGGCCACCGCGCCGGGGGCGTCTCGCCATTGCACTTTCCGGGTGCACACCGCGGCCAACGCAGGCGACGGCAGCGTCTTCGCGCTACCGATCCGCTCGCTGAGCGGTCGCAATGTTTTCATTGAAAGGATGGCGTGGCTGACCGAGCGCGACGTGCGTTCGTTCTATCCCTACCAGGCAGCGAATGGCAGTTACGGGGCGCTCCTTCAGCTCGACGATCATGGGCGCACCGTCCTCGACACCCTGAGCGTGGAGCGCCGGGGTTCGGTGCTTTTTGTCTTTGTCGATGGCCGGCCGCTGACGGAGTTACAGGTCGATCGGCGCGTCTCCGATGGCAAAATCTATCTCGCCTCTGGCCTCACCAAGGCCGACATCAGGTTGATGGCGAAGGATTGGAAAATCATCGGCCGCAAGAAACGATGAAGCGCTGGGGGCGGACCGGCGCATTGTTTTTGCTCTCGATGATCGCGGCACGCGGGGCAGAGGCACCGGTGGATCTGGCGTTGCCGACTGATAACCACGCGCTCCTCAGCGGGCATTACTCGGAGTTTTATCAAGCGATCGAACGCAATCTGCACGGCGCCATTTCCCATCCCTGGGAAGGCGGGCAATACGGCTTCGTGCGCGATCCGGTACAGGTCGCCGGGGAGACGGTTTACACGCGCTTTCACGAGGGGATGGACATCCGGCCGGTGCGCCGCGATGCGGACGGCGAGCCACTCGATGCGGTGCGGGCGATCGCGGTGGGGAAGGTCGTTTACGCGAATCACTCCGCGGGCGCTTCGAACTACGGCCGCTATGTCGTAATCGAGCATCGCTGGGGCGGCTGCCCGTATTACAGCCTTTACGCGCACCTCAATACGATCGGAGTCACGGCTGGCGACGTCGTCAGACAAGGCGCGCAGCTCGGCGTCATGGGGCACACGGGTGAGGGAATCAATCGCGAGCGAGCGCACGTCCATGTCGAGCTGAACCTGCTCCTGAATGATCACTTCGAGGGATGGCACGAGACGTTCTTTAAAGGAGAAATCAATCACCATGGCATCTACAATGGGCTCAACCTCGCAGGTCTCGACCTGCCGCGGCTCATTCTCGCGTTGCGGACCGATCCGTCGCTCACGGTTCCGGCGTTCCTCGCGCGGGAGAAAGTGGCCTACAAAGTGATCGTGCCGAACTCGCCAAACTTTCAGCTCCCGCATCGTTATCCCTGGATGATCGCGGACTCGCCTAACGAGTCACCCGCGGCCTGGGAGGTTTCCTTCACCCGTTCCGGTCTGCCGCTGCGGCTCGTGCCGAGCAACAAGTCGGTCAGCCAAGCGGAAGTCTCCTACACGATGCCGAACGCGATCGATTGCCGTTATCTGATGCGCGGCGATGTCGCCGGTCGCGGGGACCACGCGCACCTGACCGACAACGGGAGGCGCCTGATGCGGCTGCTGACATTTCCGGACTAGCGAGCCATGCATGCGGCAGTTGACGCGACGGAGGTTTTTGGGTCTTGGGCTGTGCGCGCCCCCGGCGGCGGGTCTCGATGGACGCTTCGCCGAGCCGACATGGCTACGCGTCTCGCACTTCATCTTTACCCGCAACCGACAGATCGCTTCCTGCACATCAGCGACTGGCATTACAAAGGCGACGCGGCCAGGCGACCGAAGTGGTGCGCACGCTCAACGCGCTCAGGGAGGAGTTTGTTTGCTTCGCAGGCGATCAGATCGAGGAGGCGCGCTTTGCGCCGGCGGCACTCGAGTTCGTTAGGCAAATTAATTACCCCGGTTAATGGCTACCCTGGGAATTGGGATTACAAGTTGCCATACGGCGTCGGCCGCTACGATGCCGGTGCGGTTTAATTGCCGGCCGGAGATCACGGTCGTGGGGATTTAGTTGGAGGGTCGATCTTTGGCAAGACCGCGGCGTCGCAGAAGCTCCGCCCTCCTTCGTTTGGCTCCCCGTCCGCTGGCTCTAGTTCGCGAGCTCGAGGAGGACGTCAGCGTGACAGGGGCGATCGAGTCGACACCAACAGGCGAGATTTTTTCCCCCGAGGCGTGATCGGATGGTATCGAGGTCGAAAACTTCGCGCACGTGTTGGCGATAAAGCGCGATCGCTTTTTCCGCGGTGAGGGTTTCACCGTTGAGCAATTTGGAGCCGATGCGATAGGGGTTTCCCCAGACCGTCGGACGACCGACGTAAATCGTGTCCGGCGGCATCCGCCAATCCTTGGTCCGTCGCCTAACGACGCGATGGGGCTGAGCTTTCACCCGACAGCGTCGCTGCCAGAAGGCTCTCCCGCAACGTTGGAGGGCCGGGCGTCGTCCCGTCCGTGGATCCAATTTGGACGCCGCGGCGCGCGTCCTGCGATCAGGCGTTTTCTGCGGAAGAAGCGCTGGCGGCCTCGTCGGAAAGCGGCTCGCCGACAGAGTAACGTGTGAAACGCCGGATGACGATGTTCTCGCCGATCTCCGCGATTTTTGAGGCGACCAATTCCTTGATCGTCTGATCGGGATTCTTGATGAAGCCCTGCTCGAGCAGACAGACCGTCGAATAAAACTTGTCGAGTTTCCCCTCGACGATCTTCGAGGTCACGTTCTCCGGCTTCCCTTTCACCTGCTCGGTGTAGATCGCCTTTTCCTTCTCGATCACGTCCGCCGGCACATCTTCGCGGCTGACATAATGCGGCTGCGAGGCGGCGATGTGGAGGGTGATGTCTTTCACGAAAGCGCGGAAGCCTTCGTTCTTCGCCACGAAATCAGTCTCGCAATTTACCTCCACGAGCACGCCGACTTTGCCCTGCAAATGAATGTAGGAGGCAACGATGCCTTCCTGGGTGGCGCGCGATGATTTCTTGCTCGCGCTCGCGATGCCTTTGGTGCGGAGAATCGTTTCCGCTTTCTCGAGGTCGCCGCCCGCGTCGGTGAGCGCGCGTTTGCAATCCATCATGCCCGCGTTGGTTTTTTCGCGGAGCTCTTTGACTGTCTGTGAACTGATTTCCATTGGCAAAAATATCTAAGGAAAGCAGGAACGCAGGAGCAAAAGGGTGATGTGATTTCCCTTCCTGTTTTCCTGCTTTCCTGAGCGATTTCGTTAGGCGGACACGCCTGCCATCTCGACTTCCTCACGGATGCGCGCTTCGCTGCTCGCCGAGACGATGGCGTCGACCAGCTTCTGCAGCATCACGCGGATCGCGCGAATGGCGTCGTCGTTCCCCGGGATCGGGTAATCGATGACTTCGGGATCGGCGTTGGTGTCGACGATGCCGACGATCGGCACGCCGAGGCGGCGCGCTTCGTTGACGGCGTTTTGTTCGCGCGTGGTGTCGATAATGATGAGCGCGTCGGGTAACTTATCCATCTCGAGAATGCCTTCGAGGTTGCGACGCAGCTTTGCGCCTTCGCGACCGAGCGCGGCCAGCTCTTGTTTTCCCATCTTTTTGTATTCGGGCGATTGCTCGATCTCCTCGATATATTTCAAACGCCCGATGCTTTTGCGGATGGTCGTGAGGTTGGTAAGGGTGCCGCCGAGCCAGCGCTGGTTGACGTAAAATTGGCCGCAAGCAACGGCCGCTTCCTTGACCGCTTCCTGCGCTTGCTTTTTGCAGCCGACGAAAAGAATCTTGCCCCCGCGCCGGGCGACATCCTGGAGAAAATCGGTCGCGCGCTCCAGCTGCACGACGGTTACATCGAGATTGATGATGTAGATCGCGTTGCGTTTTTCGAAAATGAAGGGCTTCATTTTCGGATTCCAGCGTTTGGTCTGGTGACCGAAATGGACGCCGGCTTCGAGCAGCTCGGGGACGAGTTCAACAGGATTTGCCATAGGTAAAAGCGCCGGCCGACGGGCGCGGCGGACGGGGAAGATGCAGTAGCGAGGAGGTTTCCGCAACCGGGATTTGGCGGCTGCGGGGGATCAAACGTTGAAGCGTTCGAGCGACTGGGTAATGAACCGCTTCAACTCTTCAACGCCGCTCAGTGCTCCCAGCTATTGTCGCTGTCGGCGATGAACTGCTGCAGAACCGGGAAATGCAGCTCGCCGTAGTTCATGGCGTAGAAAAGGTTGCCGCCTTTGAAGACCCACGTCGTCGGGATCCAGCTCACCGGTAGCCCGGCAAATTCCTTGATGTGACCGGAGCCGCGCGGGCCCGGATCGGCGAGGACGGTGACGTTTGGCTGATTCGTTAGGTCGTTTTTCGCGAGGATGGCGCGGCCGTCGTCGCCTTTGTCCCAGATGGAGACGAAATAGAATTTCACGTTCGGATTCGCTTTCACCATTTTCGCCCAGCCGCCGCTTTTCAGTTCGGCCTGGCAATTGGAACACCACGGCGCCCAGAGGTGGACGACGGAAATGCCCGGCGCCTTGATCGCCTCGGCGACTTGCAGTTGCGCGGAGTCGTTAGGCGCGGCGATGACCGAAGTGAGCGAAAGCGATACGAAAGCGAGGATGAAAAGCAAACGTTGCATGTGGGACTATCGGAGGAAAGGGCGCCTGCTCAACTAGCCGAGGTAATCTCGTGCTCGTGCTCGTAATCGATCCGTTTCGACCACGAGCAGGAGCACGAGCACGATTACGACAAGAGGAGCGGACGAAGGAGACGCCTGCCTTAGTTGACCGGCAGAGGGAATATGCCTACTTTCCCTCCCCTTTCTGCGGGAACAGCCGGCGATGAACGCCGCTGCTTCAACCATCGATCCCCGCGTCACCAGGAAAGCCACCACCGTTATGTTGCAAATGCAGGATTTGATGTCGAAGTCGATGCCCGACTTCAAAGAAGGCAGCATCGTGAAAGGTCGCATCCTGGAAATTCGCCCGCGCGAAGTTCTCGTGGATATCGGTTACAAGTCGGAGGGGGTGATTCCGACGGCGGAGTTCGACGACATCGATTCGCTCGAAGTCGGCGATGAAGTCGAAGTGCTCCTCGAGCGTCTCGAGAACGACGAAGGCATGGTCGTGCTCTCGAAGGAGAAGGCCGCATATCGCCAGAACTGGAACAAGATCGCGCAGGTTTTCCAAGGCGACGGCCTTATCAAAGGCAAGGTGAAATCCGTCGTCAAAGGTGGACTCATGGTCAATATCGGCGTTGAGGCGTTCCTGCCCGCGTCCCAGATCGATATCATTCCGCCGCGCGACCTTCAGCAGTTCGTCGGCAACACCTACGATTTTAAGATCGTTAAGATCAACGACGACCGCCGCAATGTCGTCCTCAGCCGTCGCGAGTTAATCGAGCAGGAGAGGAGCGAGAAACGTCAGAAGTTCCTCGAGAGTGTGAAGGTGGGCGACACCGTCAGCGGCGCCGTGAAAAATCTCACCGACTTCGGCGCGTTCATCGATCTCGGGGGGATGGACGGTCTCCTTCACATTACCGACATGACCTGGGGCCGACTTGGTCACCCAAGCGAGTTGCTCAAAGTCGGCCAGAAGCTCGACGTTCTCGTCCTCGATATTAACAAGGAGAAGGAGCGGGTCTCGTTGGGCCTGAAGCAGACGCAGAAAAATCCGTGGGACCAGATCGAAGAGCGTTTCCCAGCCGGCCAGCGCGTCAAAGGCAAGATCACCAATCTCGTTCCCTACGGCGCGTTTGTGGAACTCGAGGAAGGTGTCGAAGGACTCATCCACGTCTCCGAGCTTTCCTGGACGAAACGCATCATGCGTCCGTCCGATGTGCTCACGCAGGGTCAGGAAGTCGAAGCAGTTGTCCTCGGCGTGAATAAAGAGGAGCAGAAGATTTCGTTAGGCTTGCGTCAGCTCGAAGCCAATCCGTGGGACGAGATCGAGCAGAAGTTCACCATTGGCAGCCGCGTCAAGGGCCAGATCCGCAACATGACCGCTTACGGCGCGTTTGTGGAACTGGAAGACGGCATCGACGGCATGATCCATGTCTCGGACTTGAGCTGGACCCGCAAGATCAATCATCCGATGGAGATGTTGAAGAAAGGCGAGGAAGTCGAAGCCGAAGTCATCGACATCGACAAGACCAATCAGCGGATCAGCCTCGGCATTAAACAACTCTCCGACGATCCGTGGAAGAACATCGACGAGAAATACAAAATCGGGGATCTCGTCACCGGCAAGGTGACCAAGCTCGCCAGCTTCGGAGCGTTCGTGCAATTGCAGGATGACATCGACGGTCTCGTTCACATTTCGCAGCTGAGTGAAGACCATGTGTCGAAAGTGAAGGACGTGCTCAAGGTCGGCCAGGAAGTCGAAGCGCGCGTTATCAAAGTCGACAAGGTCGAGCGCCGCATCGGTCTTTCGATCAAGGCCGCCAATTATTCCGAGGAAGAGCTGAAGCGTGAATCCGAAGCCTTCGACAGTCTGCGCCCCGGCGAAGACATGGTTGGCCTCGAGAAAGCCTTTGAAGCCGCCGAGGAAGATTACCGGCCCGGCCAGGGCAAGAAGTAGCTGCGGCGCGAGCTTTCAGCTTGCGCGTTTCAACCACGCAAGCGGGGAGCTTGCGTCATGAAAAAGCTACAGCCGTTCAAGCAGCCGGCTACGAAAACTCAGTGGTTAGCCGTGATCCATTTCCGCGGAGCTCTTGCAGCGCAGCGGAAACGGCCGCGGCGTCTGCCGCCGAAAAGGGATGCACTTCCGGCGCTCAGTTTCAGTTCAGCCGCTTCGAAAAATCATGATTAAGATCCGCTTCACTCGCCTTTTCCTGCCCGTTCTCCTTCTTGCGCTCTTCGCTCTTGCGCCGCGTGGTTTCGGGCAAACGCCGCCGACTTTTTCCCAAGTCGTCGTCTTTGGCGACAGCTTGTCCGATGACGGCAATCTCCGGCATGTCCTCGAGGATGAATACGACCTCAGCTATCCCGGCGGCGACTTTAACTACAGCGACGGTCGGTTCACCAACAGCTCCGACACGGACCCAAGCTCCGATCTGTATGCTGGCACCTGGCATGAGCAGTTGGAGCGCGATTTTCTCGGGCTGCCTGTGGCGACGAACAGTCTCGACGGTGGCACCGACTATGCCTTCGGCGGTGCGACAACAGCCAACGGCACGACCTCGCGAACGGTCATCTCCAATCCGATTCCCTTCGGTGGCGGTCAGTTCAGCGTCGATGTCGATAATCTCGGCAAGCAGGTGCAGGATTACTTCGACGACCGCACTCCCGATCCCGCCGCACTCTACATTCTCTGGGGCGGCGGCAACGATCTCTTCGACGACCACAGCGCTGCCCACGTCACGGTAACGGCGACCAATGTGGCCGAGCTGGTCAAGACCCTTGCCCGCGCGGGCGCGCGCAGCATTCTCGTGCCGAATGTTCCCCCGCTCGGCCTCGTGCCGCACTACAAGGATGACCCCGACACCGCCGCGGCGCTCAACGCCGCGTCCGCCAACTATCGCGGCGAACTGAACACCGATCTCGACGCTGCCATCGCCACCCTCGCGGACGAAGGGATCACCATCACCCTCTATCGGCTCGACGTCTATGGGCTGTTCTACCGGCTTGCCGCCAATCCCGAGGATTACGGCTTCACCAACATCAGCGACAGCGCGCAAGACCAGTCCGTCGATCCCGATCATTACCTTTTCTGGGATGATCTTCACCCAACCACCGCCGGTCATCATCAAATCGCTTCCGCAGCTTTCGACCTTCTCAGCGGAACAGCGCCTGTTCCTGCCCAATCGGTCAACATTTCCTCCCGCCTCGATGTCGGCACCGGCGAGGATGCGCTTATCGATGGCTTCATCATCACCGGCAGCCAGCCGAAAAAAGTAATTATCAGGGGACTCGGGCCCTCGCTCGAAGTTGGCGGGATGCCGCTCGCCGGCAGCCTCGCTGATCCGACCCTCGCGCTCTACCACGACGGCACCCGGATCAAGAGCAACGACAACTGGAAGGACACACAAGAAGCCGCCATCGAAGCGACCGGCATCGCGCCTGATAACGACCTCGAGTCCGCCATCGTCGCCACCCTCAATCCGGGCGAATACACAGCGATCCTGCGCGGCAAACATGGCAGCACGGGTATCGGCTTGGTGGAGGCCTACGATCTCGACACGAGCGTGCCCTCAGTCTTCGCCAACACCAGCACCCGCGGTTTCGTCCGACCGGGCGACGACGCGCTCATCGGCGGTTTCATCGTCGGCAATGGCGATAAGGACACCGTCGTCCTCCGGGCGATCGGGCCTTCGCTCACCAATACCGGCGGCGTGAACAATCCGCTGCCCGACCCGACGCTCGATCTCTACGACGCCAACGGCAACCTCATCAAGAGCAATGACGATTGGCAGGATTCGCAGGGCGCGCTCATCCAATCGACCGGCCTTGCCCCGACGAACGATGCCGAGTCCGCGATCATCCGCTCGCTCGATCCGGGCAATTACACCGCAGTCGTGCGCGGCAAGAATGGTGCGAGCGGCGTCGCCCTCGTCGAAGTCTACAACCTGCAATAACCCGCGATCAGCCTGGCGACTTCCTCGCTCACCGAGGTTCGGTTTCGAGCCCGCTCGAATATTGTCATCCGTGAGCGCGGCGCAGCGACCTCACGAGCCCATGCGCGAACTTGCCTAACGACTGATCGTATTATCGTAATCAACTTCCCGGCAAACCGGCCTTGCCCCGCTGTTTCTTAGGGCCAACCGTCTAGCGGCATGATCGAAGAGCTTTGGTATAAGAACACCATCATCTACAGCCTCGACGTCGAGACCTTCATGGATGCGAACGGCGACGGCATTGGCGATTTCGAAGGGCTCATGCGCCGGCTCGATTATCTCGACTCCATCGGAGTGGAAACGATCTGGCTCGCGCCTTTCTATCTCTCGCCATATCGCGACAACGGCTACGACATTTCCGACTACTACAGCGTCGATCCGCGCCATGGATCGAACGGCGATTTCGTCGAGTTCATGCACGAGGCCAACGGCCGTGGGATGAAGGTCATCATCGATCTCGTCGTCAATCACACCTCCGATCAACACCGCTGGTTTCAGAAAGCTCGCGCCGACGCGGCCGCCCATCATCGCGACTGGTACATCTGGTCGAAGAAACGGCCGCCCGGTTGGAACAAAGGGATGGTCTTTCCCGGCGTTCAGGAGGCGACCTGGACGCGCGACAAGGAAGCACGCGAATATTTTTACCATCGTTTCTACGACTTCCAGCCCGACCTGAACATGGACAATCCGACGGTGCGGACCGAGGTGCGCCGGATCATGGGCTATTGGCTGCAGCTCGGCGTTGCCGGCTTCCGCGTCGACGCCGTACCCTTTGTCATCGAGAGCACGCATGCCGGAAAAAAGAGCGTGCAGCATTTCGAGTACCTCGAGGAGTTCCGGAAGTTTCTGCAATGGCGCTGCGGCGATGCCATCCTCCTCGGCGAGGCGAATGTCTTACCGGACGAGAACAAGAAATACTTCGGCCGCGACGGCGATGGCATTCACATGATGTTCAACTTTTATGTGAACCAGCATCTCTTCTACGCACTCGCTTCGGGCGACATCGAGCCGCTCGCCGACGCCCTCACCGCAACGCGCTCGCTCCCGCCTTCCGCCCAATGGGCGCAGTTCCTGCGCAACCACGACGAGCTTGATCTCGGCCGCCTAACGAAAGCGCAGCGCGAAATGGTCTTTGCGAAATTCGGTCCGGAAAAACGGATGCAACTCTACGATCGCGGGATTCGCCGCCGTCTTGCCCCGATGTTAGGCGAGCGGGCGCAGCTCGAACTCGCCTACAGTCTCCTCTTTTCCCTCCCCGGCACGCCGGTGTTGCGCTATGGCGATGAGATCGGTATGGGCGACGATCTCGCTCTCCCAGAACGTAATTCAGTACGCACGCCGATGCCTTGGTCGAACGATCGGCAAGGCGGTTTTTCCACCGCCGAAAAGACGATCCGTCCGGTCCTGCACAAAGGTCCGTTCGGCTACGAGACCGTCAATGTCGCAGCGCAACGCCGCGAAGATTCATCGCTCCTCAACTGGATGGCGGCAATGATTCGACTGCGCAAGGAGTGTCCTGAGATCGGCTGGGGCGAATGGCAGTTGCTCAAAACCGGCGCGCCGGGCGTTCTCGGCATGCGCTACGAGTGGAGAGAGAACGCACTCATCCTTCTCCATAACTTTACCGCCAAACCAAAAGAGATACGGCTGCGGCTGAAGGAGGAGCGCGGCGGCATTTTGACGAACCTGCGTCACAACGACGAATCCCGTGCCGACGAGAAAGGCCGGCATCGCATCGCGGTCGAAGCCTACGGCTACCGTTGGTACCGGGTCGGCCGGCTCGACCATCTCCTCGCGCGCGAGAAGTCGTAAAGGCAACGCGTCTCGTCCGCCGATTATCCAGCTGCAGTAGCCGGCACCGCCGCCGGCGCGCTTGCTCCGTCGAGCGAGAGATAGGTGTAGCCTTGCAACCCGCGCTCGTAATCGGCGAGCAATTTCATCGCGTCGCTCGGCTTGAGCCGGTCGCTCTTGATCGCGGCGTCAACCTGCTTTTTCAACAGACGCATGAGCTCGATTTTATCCCACTGCGTTAGCGCAAGCACCTGACCGATCGTGCTTCCTTCGATCACTTCTTCGATGTACCAACCGGACTCCTCGTCCTCATCGAGAAAGACGTGCACTTCGGTGACGCGCCCGAAGAGATTGTGGAGGTCGCCCATGATGTCCTGATAGGCGCCAACCAAAAATACCCCGAGATAGTAGATTTCTCCCGGTGCCACGCGATGGAGCGGGAGCGTGTCTTTCACATCCTGGAGATCGGTGAACTTGTTGATTTTCCCGTCGGAATCGCAAGTGATATCGACAAGCGTGCCCTGCCGATCGGGCGCAGTCGTGAGGCGATGGATCGGCATGATCGGGAACAATTGCCCGAGCGCCCAATGATCGAGAAGCGACTGGAAAATGGAGAAGTTGCAGATGTATTGGTCGCCTAACGAGATCTCCAATTCCTTCACTTCTTCCGGCACATATTTGAGCCCGCGATGGAGGGCGACGATCTGCCGGGCAAGTTGCCAGTAGGCCGATTCGATCTTCGCCTTCGACTCGAGATCGAGAAGGCCGAGGTTGAACATCTGCTGGGCTTCTTCCTTGATCTGTTGCGCGTCGTGCAGCGTCTCGATGCGATTCCCGCGTTTCAGCTTTCCCATTACCTCGACGATGTCGCGGAGCGGTTTCGGATCGTTCTCCGTGGTCGCGGGCGGCGTTGCCTGCATGTCTTTCTCGATCGAGCCGAACGCTTCGACGACGAGGACGGAGTGATGGGCCACAATCGCGCGGCCGCCTTCGCTTACGATCGCGGGGTGTGTGACCCCTTCGGAATCGCAGACTTCCATAATATTGTAAACGACATCGTTACAATATTCCTGGAGCGAGTAATTCGTGGAGCTGTCGAAGCTGGTGCGGGAGCCGTCATAATCGACCCCGAGGCCGCCGCCGACGTCGAGATAGCCTAACGAATGGCCCATTTTCGAGAGCTTGGCGTAGTAGCGCGCGGCTTCGCGCACCGCGCGTTTGATCGTCGAAATATCGGGCACCTGCGAGCCGACATGGAAATGCACAAGCTTGAGACAGTGCGCGAGACCCTGCGCTTTCAGCATTTCGCTCGCGGCGAC
This sequence comes from Chthoniobacterales bacterium, assembly GCA_036493915.1. GTDB lineage: Bacteria > Verrucomicrobiota > Verrucomicrobiia > Chthoniobacterales > UBA10450 > Palsa-1392. Next base: position 20,438 of record DASXPA010000039.1, read on the forward strand.
AAGATTCGTCGTGCTCAGGCCGAACTTGGCGTTTTCGCCACCGCTCGTGGTCCACTTCCCGGCGCCTTTACTGTGCAAACGGATGCGGATACCAATGAGTGGTTCGACGCCAACTTCCTTCGAAATGCGCAACGTCTGCTCGAGCTCTTCGAGCTTCTCGACGACGATGATGACCAATTTTCCGAGTCGCCGGCCTAACAATGCCGTGCGAATAAAGGCGCGATCCTTGTAGCCGTTGCAGATGATCAGGCTCTCCGGATCCTGATGCATGGCGAGCGCGGCGATTAGCTCCGGTTTGCTCCCGGCTTCGAGCCCAAAATGAAACTCTCCACCGGCGTCGACGATCTCTTCGATCACTTCGCGCAGTTGGTTGACCTTGATCGGGAAAACACCGCGATAGGTGCTGCGATAACCAAACTCCTGCATCGCGGCGGCAAAGGCTCGGTTGACCGTTTCCACCCGATGCCGGAGCAAATCCTGAAAGCGAATGACGAGCGGAAAGCCGAGCCCGCGTTCGCGCGCGTCGTGCACCACTTCGAGTAAATCGATCGAGCCGCCTGCGTCCTTGAGCGGTTTGGCGACGACGTTGCCGGCAGCGTTAATCGAAAAATAACCGCTCCCCCACCCTTCCACGTTGTAGGTGGAAATGGCGGCGTCGATGTCCCATTCGGGCTTGGATTTTTCGGACGAAGGCACGGACAGAAACGCATATTCAGTCAGCGCGCCGGACATGCAAGCGTTCGCTGGAAAAAGGGATCCGCGGCCTCGCAATTCCTCGCAATCTCGGTCGCATTCTTGTTTTTCGGCGCGGCGCGGGTAGCGTCGTTTCGATGAATAAAACGGTCATCGAGGTGCAGGTGCGGGCCGTGTTGCCAACCAGCGGCGGGTGCGCGGTCTTCCTGGGCAACCCCGACAAAGTCTTCATCATTTACGTCGATCAAAGCGTCGGCAGTGCCATCACCATGTTCATGCGGCACACGATGAAAGAGCGACCCCTGACGCACGATCTCATGGGTCATCTCATGACCGCGCTCGGGGCGCAGGTCGAGCGGATCATCATTAACGACCTCAAAAACGCGACCTATTATGCGCGCATGATCATTCGCGCCGAGAATGAGCTGCAGCAGAAAAAAATCATCGAGCTCGACGGGCGGCCGAGCGACTGCATCGCGATGGCGGTGCAGCAGAAGGCGCAAATCTACGTCAGCCAGGAAGTGTGGGACGAAGTCGACGACATGAGCGACGTTTTGCGCAAGATGGAAGAGGACGAGATCCGGCCCGAGGCGGAGCCTGGGACGGGCGAAGAGGAGTGACGCTGGAGATACGCGTCCAGGAAAGACGGACCATACGGAGGTCGTCCCTCCAGCGCATCAGACAAACGCTTCCGCCACCGAATCGGCCAGCAATCGCCCGGAACGCGTGAGCACCACTCGCTCCTCCTCGCGTTCCATCAATCCGAGTCCGACAAATTCCTCGACCGCGTGGGGCCACGAGGAAATCCACTCCGCCGGCACGCCTGCACGCGTGCGGAGGCCGAGCGCGATTGCTTCCATGCGCTTCATCGCGGGCGTGAGAATCTCATCACCGGTTGAGGCGCTCTCTCCCGCCAAGATTCGATCAGCATAAGCGCGATAATCGCAGACATTTTGCCAGCGCCGCAGACCGATCGTCGAAACCGCACTGGGCCCGAGCCCCAGATAATCTTCGCCGCTCCAATACGCGCGATTGTGCGCTGACTCGAAACCCGGTCGCGCGAAATTTGAAACTTCGTACTGAGCCAACCCGGCAGTCCCGAGAATTTCACCCGTTGTCTCGAAGAACGCGGCGTCCGCTTCTTCGTCTTCGCGAAATTCTCCGCGTGCGTGCCGCAGAAAAAAATCCGTGTCCTCCTCGTAAGTGAGGCAGTAGGCGGAAACGTGATCAGGCTGGAGCGCGATCGCCCGCTCCAAGGTGGCTCGCCATTGCGCGAGCGTTTGCCCGGGCAACCCAAACATCAGATCGACATTCAAATTTTCGAAACCGCTGCGCCGCAAAAGATCGAAAGACGCTTCCGCCTGCGCCGCCGAATGGTCACGGCCGAGTAGTTGCAGCAGATCTTCGTCGAACGATTGTACGCCGAGGCTAATTCGAGTGACGCCGTGCTCGCGCAAGAGTTTCGCTTTCCGCTCAGACACGCTTCCTGGGTTCGCCTCGAAAGTCCATTCCGCGAGTTTCGACGAATCGAGCGTTTCGTGAAACCTCCCAAGCAACCTCTCCAGTCGCGAAGTCGTTAGGGCCGTCGGCGTTCCTCCACCGAAGAACATTGTCGTCGGCTGCAAGAAAGCTCCGGCGGACGCCAGCTCAGTCAGGATCGCCTCGCAAAAGCGCGCCGTCTGCGTCGGGTCGGCCCGCTCTTTGTAAAACGCGCAGTAAGGACAAATCCGCGCGCAGAAGGGAATGTGCACATAGACGTGCCGCACCGCCCCGGTGTTGATCCAGTTGTCATTCCCGCCCCCGTCCATAGTGTCCACCATCGCCGCTCGCCTTTTTCCCTCAATCGCTTTTCTGGCCGCCGGCTGCGCGAGCGCCTTCGCGCAAAACCTGCCGCCGCCGTCCACGCCTCCTCCTGCGCCCACGCCCTCCGTCGTCTATCGCGCGGTCGATCCCGACGCGATTCACGGTTACAAAACCGATCCGGTTGTCGTTAGGCACATGGTTAACGAACTCGTCCTCGCCGTTACCCACCAATCCGATGTCGCCGCTGCCTGGCGCTCGCTCGTTTCCCCAAAAGACAAGGTCGGAATCAAAATTTCGGCCGTCGGCGGCGAGCTTTTCACCACCCACCGCGATGTCGTCAACGCGATCGTCGATGGGCTCGTCGCCGCCGGTCAGACGCGCTCCCGGATCATCGTCTGGGATCGTTCGTTAGGCGGAATGAAGAAAGCCGGTTACACGGGAAATGAAGGCTACCAGCTGCAGGCGATCGCACCGCGCGACGGCTACGATCCGAAGGCGACGGTGAGCGCTCCCTTTCTCGGCAAGCTCATCTGGGGCGACTTCGAATTTGTCGGCAGCAAAGGCGAATCGCTGATCCTGAGCGACGAGACAAACACGAGCAGTGTCAGTCATATTGCGAAAATCGTCGCTAATGAAGTGACAAAAATCATCAACGTCCCCGTGCTCTGCAACAGCGAGCGAAACGGCATCGCCGGCTGTCTTTACAACGTCACCATTCCCAACATCGATAACTGGCGGCGCTTTGGCGGGCCGCCCGATTTCGGCGCCAGCAGCATCCCCGACATCTACGCCGATCCACGCATCGGGGGCAAAGTCGTCATCAACTTGATGGATGGTTTGCTCGCGGAGTACGCTGGCGGCCCGGAGTCGCAGCCGAACTACGCCTTCGATTTCAATACTCTTTACGCGAGCAAAGACCCCGTCGCGATCGACTCGATCGCGCTGCGCCAGATAAACGACTGGCGAAAAAAAGGCCGCCTTCCGCCGATCGGTCGGACGGGCGCACAAGTCCCGATCGCCGACCAAATGGGTTTGGGCAACGCGCGTCCGTCGCGAATCGAAGTGCGCAACGTCGGCCGGTGAAGGCGATTCTTCGTTCCGTCTCGCGATCGTTTTATCTCACGATTCGCTGGCTGCCGCGGGCTTTGCGGGAGCCGGTGGGGTTCGCTTATCTGCTCGCGCGCGCGACCGATACGATCGCCGACACCGCCGAAATCCCCGTGAACATTCGCCTGACGACTCTGGAAATGCTCGCGCAGGTGATCGCGGGCGAGGCGAAATTTGATGCAGTTGCCGGTGCGCTGCGTGATTTCGCCGCGCAACAGAGCGATCGCACGGAGCGCACGTTGATCGAGAATGTTGGCAACTGTATCAACCATCTCGCCGCGACCGCGCCCGCCGATCGCGACGATATTCGCGCGGTTTTGCAGACGATCGTTAAGGGACAGGAGCTAGACCTGCGGCGTTTCGGCGATCCGGCAACGGAGGTTGTACTCGAGAGTGCCGAGGAGCTGGATGAATACACTTATCTCGTCGCCGGTTCTGTCGGCGCGTTTTGGACCCGTCTCGGTTTTCGACATGACCCGCCCTTCGCCGATCGCTCGCCTAACGAAATGGAAACTCTGGGGATCGCGTACGGCAAAGGTTTGCAGTTGATCAACGTGCTCCGCGACCGCGGCCCGGACCTGCGCGCTGGACGTGGCTACCTGCCGGCGAATGAACTGGCAAAGGCGCCGGCTGCCGACGTCTTTGCGCGCTGGCTTGGAAAAGCGGAGACACAGCTTGGCGCGGGGATCGATTACTGTTCCGCCCTAACGAACTGGCGGCTGCGCTTTGCGACCGCGCTCCCGGCGCTCATCGGCGCGAGCACGATCGCACTTTTGCGTGTCGCCGGAATCGAAGCGCAATCTCGCAAGATCAAAATTTCCCGGCAACAGGTCCGGCGCATTCTCGCCGCCGGCCTGCTTGCATCCGCGTCGCCCGTTGCCCTGCGCGCGCTCTTCCAACGCCTGCTCGAATCGCCTAACGAGACCGCCACTGTGTCGTCCTGAGCGTAGCGAAGAGCATTTCATTGCAGTGACGCGTAACAATACGGATCGGCTTTGCGCGGGGCGCAATGTTGCCGTATTCCCGCCTGATGCTGTTTCGCTTTTGGTGAGGTCCTTCGCTTCGCTCAGGATGGCAAAAGGCCGGCGTTAGGCGGGAACTTCGCGTTTTACATCCTTCGCCGCCTTGTCCTCGCGCAAACCGAGAAAGACCGGCTGGCGCAACTTTGCGTCTCTCGTCCACTCGGAAAATTTTATCTGGCAGACGAAGACTGAATTCACCCAAGTGCATTTGCGCATCATCGCCGGTGTGATGCCTTGCACCCACTGGCCGCCCTGCTTCGACGGGAGATCGGCGAACGGACAGTCCTCGCGTTCTTCGCTCTTGAGTTTCTTGTGCAGCGACGCGAGCAACTTGCTGCTGAATCCCGTCCCGACCTTGCCCGCGAAAAGCAGCTTTTTCCGGTCGTAATAGCCGACCAAGAGCGCGCCGAAATTCTTGCGCGAACCGCCCGGTGGCGTGTAACCACCAATGACGAATTCCTGTTCGTTGAGCGATTTGAGCTTGATCCACGCGCCGCTGCGGCGGCCGGGCTCGTAAGCCGAATCCGCTTGCTTACCGATGATCCCTTCGAGCCCAAGTTTCTTCACTTCTGCGAGCAGCGACGCAGCGTCGCGCCCCACTTCGCCGGAGTAGCGAATCGGATCGCCAATGTTCGCGCAGAGCTGTTGTAAGAGTTCTTTCCGACTGGTTAGGGGGAGTGCGGTCAGACTTTTCCCGTCCAACTGCAAAAGGTCGAAGACGTAGTCGTAGAGCGGCGTTTTCTTTTTCTCCATCTCCCGCGCCTGGAGGAGTTGAAAGGAAGAGCGCCCTTTCTCGTCGAGGGCAACCACTTCACCATCGATCACGCATTCGTCGCAGGGCAGGCCGGCGATCGCCGCCGCGATCGCGTCGAACTTTTGCGTGAGATCGTTTTCATTGCGGGAAATCAATTTCACCTTTTTCCCATCCTTGATCGCGAGGGTGCGGAAGCCGTCGAATTTCAGCTCGTAGATCCAATCGCCTTTGGCCGGCGGCGTCTCGAGCAACTTCGGTTTCATCGCTTCGAGAAAACGCGGCTTCGCAGCGGGCAGCGACTTGAGCGCATTGTTCGCGACCTTGTTCTTCTTTTTCGGCGCGCGCATCTTTTCCGCGACCGCTTTGCGAATGCGCTCGCGCGCGCTGTCTTTTTCCTCGCTCTGCGCGGGCCGATTCGATTCCCATTCCGCGTCGCGATCGTTCGCGATCTGCTTCATCGTGCGGCCGGTTTTGGCAGATTGATCATCGCGCTTTTTCGAGATTGGTTTCCCGTCGGCGTCGCTTTTCAAAAGCAGCCATTGGTTTTTCGACCCGTCGCTGCGGGTGCGGATGAGCGCCCAATCGCCCTTCGCTTTTTCGCCCTCCAGGACCATGTGCAGCCGGCCTTCCTTGAGCGCTTCGAGCGGTTTCTCGCCGTGCACGAAATAGTTCCCTCGATCCCAAACCATGACGGTGCCGCCGCCGTAATTGCCCTGGGGGATCACGCCCTCGAAATCTTCGTAATCGATCGGATGATCTTCGACCTCGACGGCCAGGTGCTTCTCGCCGCGTTTCCAAGGGAGACCTTTCGGCACCGCCCACGATTTCAGCACCCCGTCCATCTCGAGGCGGAAATCGTAGTGCAGCCGGCTGGCGTCGTGTTTCTGAATAACGAAACGCGAGGCGCCTGCGACCTTTTTGGGCCGCGGCTTTTTCGCGCCGCTCGGTTCACTGGTGACGCCGAAGTTCCGTTTCCGTTTGTATTCGGTGAGACCCATCTTCTCGCAAAATAAGACCAGCCGCGGCTCTCCGCCGCTAGAATTTAACGAAAACGCCACCGCGATCGCACGGATCGCGGTGGCGCTATTGGTTTTCGCGAAGAAGCTGGCCTAACGACGCGATGCGGCCATGTTTTTCTTCGGCGCGGCCTCCTCGGCTTCTTCGTTGACGATGCTCTCGGCGATCTCAGTCAATTTCTCGTCGGCGGCGCCTTCTTCATCGAGCGTCTCCTGGAGAAGATCCTCCGCTTCGTCCTCGCCGAGGATGGAAGCAAATGTCCGGGCGGCACCGTAGCCAGCCATCTCGTAATGTTCGACCCGCTGGGCGGCAGCGATGATGCCGGCGTCGATGACCGAGTCGAGGCCATCTTCGCTCATGATCTCGGAACCTTCCTCGATGAGACCTTTCATCGCTTTACAGGTCTTGCCGCTCGGTTTCTTGCCGAGCTTATCGAAGATTTCTTCGAGGCGTTCGACGTGCGTTTTCGTCTCTTCGAGGTGGCTTTCAAAAGCCTCCTTCAGTTCCGGGGCAGAGGCGGTTTTCGCCATCTTTGGCAGCGCCTTAAGGAGCTGATTTTCGGCGTTGTAGAGATCGCGCATCTCTTCGATCCAGAGTGTTTGGAGTGAATCTAATTTCATAAGTGTGTCCTTTTTTCCTTCAGTTGATAACGACAGGCCGGCGTGAAAGCCGGCCCGGCAGGCGTCCTTATTGGGCTATCCCTGCGAAGGAGAAACGTATTGGTCGGTAAGGCTGAGCGTCTGGATTGTGCCTAGGAAAATTTACTAGCTCCAGAGCTCCAGCGTGACCTCTGCGTCCTTCGGTAAGGTCTCCCCCGGATCGATGCGGAGGAGCGCGTTCGCGCGGCTCAAACCAAAGAGGGCGTGCGATTCCTGGCGGCCGCTAAGAGTGAAAAATGCCCCGCGCAGAGTGCCGCGAAAATAATGCGGACGATCGCCAGGATTCCTGATCTCGCTTGTCAGCCGCGCGGAGACTTCGCGCAGCCCGAGATGGCCCGGACCCGCGCCCGCCATTTTGCGAAGCGCTGGCCTAACGAATTTGAGAAAGGTGACGAAGGAGGAGACAGGATTGCCCGGAAGACCGAAGACGTGACAACTGCCCGCGCGCCCGAAAAGAAATGGCTTTCCCGGCTTAATCGCGACCCGCCAGAGATCAATCTCCGCGCCGAGAGCACGCAATGCCGGCTTCACGAGATCGTGATCACCCACCGAGACGCCGCCGCTGACGAGGATGGCATCTCCGTTCAAACCGCGACGGAAGATTTCCGTCAACTGCTCGAGCTGGTCGGGGGCGTGCTCGACGAGAGTCACATGAGCGCCGGCGCCGGCGGCGAGTGCGTGGAGCAACGCGCCGTTGCTTTCAAAAATCTGCCCCGGCTCCAGCGCTTCTCCCGGCAGCGCCAGTTCATCGCCGGTCGAGACGATCGCGGCCCGCGGCGGAGTTCCCACCCGGACTTCGGTTAATCCTTGAGACGCCAGCAGACCCACGGTTGCGGCTTCGATTGGTTCTCCACGCGAGAGAATTTTCTGACCTTCTGCGAGATCGGAGCCGCGCCGTCGAATGAACTCTCCCGGCTCCGCGTCGCATTGCGGCCGAATCAGGTCGCCCTCTCGCAAAACGTCCTCCTGCATGATGACCGCATCCGCGCCCGCCGGCAGTGGGGCACCGGTAAAAATGCGAATCGCCTCTCCTTCTCCGATCGTCAGGCCGCGATCGACGCCGGCCGGCTGTTCGCCAACGACCGACAGCTTCGCGTCCGCGCGGCAAGAGGCCGCCTGCACCGCGTAGCCGTCCATGGCGGAATTATCGAAGGCCGGCAGCGATCTCGTCGCGACAAGATCGTCGGCGGAAAATCGGCCGATCGAATCTATCAGCCTCGCGCTGATGGCCGGGAGGGGCGTCACCTTTTCCAGAACCGCCACGAGGGCTTCGGCTTCGCCTGTCATTGCACCACTTGATCGCCGACCACCGGTCGACCGTCGAGAATATCGGCGGCGATGAATGGGCGCTTTTGCTCAGGCGAAGCTTTCAAATGCGCGGTCTCGGCTCCGTGATTAACCGCGCGCAGCGCCGTCCCTGCCTCAGGCACATAGAGATAAGAATCGAGGTCGACGAGGACAAAACGCTGCTCTTCATCGACGATTGCGATTTCCCCGATCACTCGCGGCCCGCCCGTCGCAGTCGCCGGCGGGGTCGATCGCGGCTGCAATTCGCAACTGGCCCAAAGGACGCAACAGGTCGCCGCAACGGCGATCGTTAGGCAGAAATGGAGAATAACCGGGAAGAATCGCATGCGAAGCAAGCCAACTGGTTGACGAGCATGGAGCGACCCCGATATTCTCGCAACTTCGACGGCCCGAGAAGGTGAGGTGGCTGAGTGGTCGAAAGCAGCGCTTTGCTAAAGCGCCGTACCCCAAAAGGGTACCGAGGGTTCGAATCCCTCCCTCACCGTTTCCCTATGCCGGGCTCTCGAAAATAGTTGCGCGCAAATCCGGCCAGTTACGCTATTCGTCCGCTCGTGGCCAAGATGGTGCGAATAGGAATCGTCGGCGCCGGTTGGCCGGGACAGCAACATGCACGGGCGATCAACGCCATCGCGGGGGCAACCTTGCAATCGTTGGCCGAACCGGGCGAAGAGCGCGCGGCCGCATTTCGCAAGGCTTATCGGCCGCGAAAGGTCTGCTCCGATTACCGCGAGTTGTTAGACGACGCGAAGGTTGATGCAGTTGTTATTTGTCTGCCGAATCATCTGCACTTTCCCGCGACGCTCGCAGCTTTGGAGGCGGGCAAGCATGTCCTTTGCGAAAAACCACCGACTTTGAACAGCGCCGAGATGCGCGTCCTGCAGAAGGAAGCGGAAAAGCGCGGTCTGATTTATTCTTTCAGCCGCCAATTTCGTTTCACCCCGGCGGTGCGGCGGGCGCACGAGCTGATCGCCCGCGGGGCTCTGGGGAAAATCTATTTTGCCGAAGCGCTTTGGGTGCGCTCGCGCGGAATTCCGTCCGGCGTCGGCGGCTGGTTTACAGAAAAGAAACGCGCGGGCGGTGGCGCGCTTATCGACATCGGCATTCACGCGCTCGATTCGGCCTGGTATCTCATGGGCACGCCGCGGCCGCTCGCCGTCAGCGCGTCCGTCTTTCGCAACTTCGAGCACCTCGTCACGGCACCGGTCTTCGATGTCGAGGACGCCGCCTTTGCTTTCATCCGGTTCGAGAACGAAGCCGTGGTGCAACTCAAAGCCTCCTGGGCCGGCAACCTCACGGACGAGATTCCGCAGGGACTCTACTTCGGGCGCGAATCGAACAACTGCACAATCTACGGAAACCAGGCGACCATCCGGCTGAAGCCTCTCACGCTCTTTCGCGACGAAGGCGGGCAGCTCATCGACGAGCCGCTCACGCCGCCGGATGACGCGAGACCTTTTGAGCTCCAGATGGAGAATTTTGTCGATGCGATCGCCGGGCGGGCCGTTCCCATCAACAATGCCGAGCAAGCGGTTTATCTGATGGAAATGCTCGACGCGATTTATCTTTCCAGCAGCACCGGCCGCGAAGCGCTCATTGCGCGCGCCTAAAAAAAGCGCGCCTCAGCCATCCGACAAAGGGCTGTGAGTCGAATCGGTTTTGTCAGCAACAACACTATTATGAAAAAGTTATCTTTGTTACTTCTCGTCATCCCGGCTTGCGCGATGCTCTTTTCTTCCTGCACCACGGTGGTGAAAGAACCCACCGCGACGACCACCACGCACACGGAATCGGCGGTCACGCGCACACCGACCGAAACCAGCACGACGGTCACGCGCCAGAGTTCGGGCTACTAAGCCGGACGGACATCGTTGAGGAAAAGGCAGGCGCTCGGGCGTCTGCCTTTTTCGTTGTAGCGGAGGTCGTTGATTCCAGCCGCCTGGGAAATAGACGCGCGATCTGAAACAGCGGATCTCAGCGCCCTCGGCTACAACTACGGCACGGTCGCTTCCTCGGCCTCTTCCGTCTCCTGACTCACGACCGGCGCGATCGCCTGCAGCTTCTCACTGCTCTTCAGATTCATCAGTTTCACACCCATCGTGTTTCGGCCGACGGCGCGGATCTCCATGACCCGCGTCCGCACCATCTGACCCTTGGTCGTAATCAGCATCAGCTCGTCGCTCTCGGTAACAGTTAGTGCACCAACCACGCGACCCGTCTTGTCGCCGGTCTTCATCGTGATGATGCCTTTGCCGCCCCGTTTTTGCTTACGGTAGTTATCGAAAGCTGTCCGCTTGCCGATGCCGTTCTCACCCGCGACGAGGAGCATGGCGTCGTTGTTGACGAGCGCGATCGCGACAATGTGGTCCCCTTGCGCCGGTCGAATCCCCCACACGCCTACGGTGTTGCGTCCCTGGTCCCGCAGCTCCTCCTCGTGAAAGCGCAGACTCATCCCATCGCTCGTGATGAGAACGATTTCATTCTCCCCATCAGTCAGGACCGCATCGATCAGGCAATCTCCCTTCTCGATGTTGATCGCAATGATGCCGCCTTTGCGCACGTTGCCAAAGCTGGAAAGGTTCGACTTCTTCACGATCCCGGAGCGCGTCACGAAAACGATATGCTGATTCTCGTCCCAAGTCTCATCGACCTGGTTGGCGCCGGTGCCGCTGCTTTTCGCTTGAATGCGAATCGTCGCGGCAATCTTCTCGCCGGTGCGTAACTCGAGCAGGTTAGCAATCGAACGACCTTTCGAAGAGCGACTCATCTCCGGAATCTCATAGACCTTCTCGACGTAAGTACGCCCCGACTCCGTGAAAAACATGAGATAGTCGTGGGTCGTGGCGGTGAAAAGGTGCTCGACAAAATCACCCTCATCCTCTTGGGTCGCCCCTTCCCGAGTCGTCATCCCGATGACTCCTTTGCCTCCGCGGCGCTGCGCGCGAAAAGCACTTACCGCCGTCCGCTTGATGAAACCGCCGTGAGTTACACTAATGATGCATCCTTCATTGGCGATAAGATCCTCCATGTTGATCTCGCCTTCATCGGGCACGAGCTGCGTGAGACGCGGGCCGGCCCATTTCTGCTGCACCTCGCGCAGCTCTTTCTTGATGATCTGAAAGACGCGGATTTCTTTCGCGAGAATATCGCGCAAGTCTTTGATCGTCTCGATCAGTTCTTTGTATTCGCTACTGATCTTTTCGCTCTCAAGGCTGGTCAGTTGATAAAGACGAAGGTCAAGAATTTGATTCGCCTGATGTTCGCTAAAAGCGTAACGGCCATCCGTCAGCCGCGCTTCATCGCGAATGAGCACCCCGATTTTCTCCACTTGCTTCCGGGTAACCTCGAAAGCGAGCAACTTAACCCGCGCTTCCTCGCGATTCGCGGAGCTGCGAATAATGCGAATAAACTCGTCGAGATTGGCGAGCGCGATGAGATAACCTTCCAGCGTCTCCGCGCGCTCCTCCGCCTTGCGTAACTCAAAACGGGTCCGCCGCAAAACCACCTCGCGGCGATGCTCGATGAAAGACTGATTCGCTTCCTTGAGCGACAACAGCTTCGGCTTTCCGTGATCGATCGCGAGCATGTTGACCGCAAAGGACGACTCCATCGCGGTGTGCTTATAAAGATTGTTGATGACAACTTTCGGCAGTGCATCGCGCTTTAGCTCGATGACGACACGCGTGTTCTCATCCGACTCATCGCGAATCGCGGTGATGTCGCTCAGCACCTTGTCGTTAACCAGAGACGCGATCTTTTCGACGAGCGTCGCCCGATTCACGTTATAAGGAATCTCCGTGATAACAATTTGCTCGCGATTGCCCTTGAGATCCTCGACACCTGCCTTGCCGCGAACCTTCATGCTACCGCGGCCGGTCTCGATGTATTGCCGCACGCCGGCGACTCCGCAGATCGCGCAACCGGTGGGAAAATCCGGTCCTTTCACATACTTCATCAGCCCTTCGACATCGATGTCGGGGTCATCGATTTGCGCGCATATGCCATCGATCACTTCACCGAGGTTGTGCGGCGGAATGTTTGTCGCCATGCCCACCGCGATACCGGTTCCGCCGTTAACCAGCAGGTTCGGAAAGGCCGCCGGAAAAACCGTTGGCTCGGTCCGCGTCTCGTCATAGTTAGGAACGAAATCGACCGTGTCCTTCTCCATGTCGTTCATGAGGGCGGCGCCAAGATGAGTCATGCGCGCCTCGGTATAGCGCATGGCCGCGGGCGGATCGCCTTCGACGGAACCGAAGTTGCCCTGACCGTCGACGAGTGTCTCGCGCATCGCCCACGGCTGGGCCATGTGCACGAGAGTCGGATAAATCACTGCCTCACCGTGCGGGTGATAGTTACCGCTCGTATCGCCGCAAATCTTTGCGCACTTTCGATGCTGCCGGTTCGGAAAAAGTGAGAGATCGTGCATCGCGTAAAGGATGCGACGCTGCGAAGGTTTGAGCCCATCGCGCGCATCGGGCAGCGCGCGTGAGATAATCACCGACATGGAGTAATCGAGGAAGGACCTCGAGACTTCTTCGGCGACGTTGATGGGCTCTACTTTTTCGTTGGCGTTATACATGAGCTGGCAAGTTCTTCATTCGTTAGGCCAGAGCGAGAAAGCGCTCCTCCCACTCTCGCGACAGAGAATCCGTCTGTCGCACCGTCTCCGGCTTCGGTCGGACGGAGCGCGGCAGTTTGATCTCCAGATAGTCGAGCACTCGACCGATCGTGCCGCTGTAGTCCTCGCACAGTTCTTCGTAAACTACGCAGAGCGGGTTCAAACCGATGCGTTGAAAAAATTCGGCCCAAATCCGCTCCTCCCGCTGAGTGTCTTCGAGACAGCTGGCGATCAGATCCGGATCGAACTCCGCTTCCCCGTTGGCGACGTTACCTTCCTGAACTTTCCAGAGACCGGTCTGCGCGGCACGGGCTTTCGAGACCGCCTGACGAATTTTGTTTAGCCTGACGATCTGGATGAACTGGAGACGCGGAAAGGCGGTGCGCAAAATGTCGAGCTCCTCATCGTCGTCCGCGCCAAAAGCGCCGGTCTCGCGCAAGCGACCGAGAAACTCCGCCAGATACCAGCCCATTAGCTTAAAACCGAAGACTTCGTTCGAGGTCGCCGTGGCTGCGATGATCCCTCGCACATAGTCGGCGAAGTCAGTCCCGGCGAGACCGTTCTTGGCGGCATACGTCGGTTGGTACTTAGGGAGGAAAAATTGCTTTGGCCGTCCGGCCCGTCCGGTCGTGCGCAAGCCGTCGGTCAGGAAGTTGCTTCCCGAGCGCGCGATGGCGCAGACGACATAGCAACGGCGCGGATGCCGTAAATTGTGAAACAAACCTCCCATCGCTAACTCGCCGGCTCCTTAGACATCAAGGTTGCGAACGTTGAGCGCGTTGTCTTCAATGTATTGGCGACGAGGCTCGACGAGGTCGCCCATTAACTTGGAAAACATCTGGTCCGCTTCGACGGCGTTGTCATCGTTCAGGTCGACCTTGAGCAACTTCCGTTTCTCCGGGTCCATCGTGGTGTTGAAAAGTTCCTTGGCATTCATCTCGCCCAGGCCTTTGAAGCGTTTGATCTGCACGCCGCGCCGACCGATCTCCATGATTTTCTCGAGGATTTCGGGGATGGAGAATAACGGGTGTGCCGTGGCGCGTTCGCCCTCGCCTTCGATGAGTTCGAAGATCGGCTGATCGGCAGCGGAGTAATGATCGAGTTTCAGTCCTTTCCGCGCCAGTTCGTGGATCAGCTTGTGAATCGTGGTCGATTCATGCAGCTCGACGAGGGTGCCGCGACGGCGGTGGCCGTTGGTTTTGCTCGTCGCTGCGGTGAGCGGAAGAAGTTCCTGGCCCATCTCCACATCGAAGAGATTGAGGTCGAGATTATCCTCGTGAAACTTCCGCACGGAACGTTCGTCGCTAAAGTAATGGACGGACTCGTCGTTGCCGTCGCGAACCTTCACCAAATAAACTGGCAATTTGTCCGCCTTAACGTCGCGATGGTTGAGAAACTCCTCGAAATCGCCGCCGTGACGCCGGACTGATTCGCTGAGCTTGGCCAGCTTTTCGAGCTGCTCGAGAATATCCTTGAGCTGTGCAGTGTTCAGCTCTTTTCCGTCGGCGAGCGTCTTCAGGTGGACGTCTTCCGCGCCTAACGAGATAAGGATTTTGTTCAGCTGCACGTCGTCGTCGACATACTCTTCGCGCTTCTTGCGTTTGATCTGATAGAGCGGCGGCTGGGCGATGTAGATCTTACCCGCCCGCACCAGTTCAGTCATTTGCCGGTAGAAGAAAGTCAGTAAGAGGACGCGGATGTGGGAGCCATCGACGTCGGCATCGGTCATGATGATGATTCGGCCATAGCGGAGCTTGCCCATGTCGAAGGTTCCCTCCTCCTTCGTGGTCGCTTCTTCCTTCGGCTTGCCGATACCGGTGCCGATGGCGGTGATCATCGATTGAATTTCAGTGTTCTTGAGCGCCTGATCGAGACGCGCTTTCTCGACGTTGATCAACTTGCCGCGGATGGGCAGAATTGCCTGGTAACGTCGATCACGTCCCTGTTTCGCGGAACCGCCTGCCGAGTCACCCTCAACGATGTAAAGCTCAGTGAGATCCGGATCGCGCTCCGAGCAATCGGCCAACTTACCCGGCAAACCGCCGCCGGTGAGCGCGCCTTTGCGAATGGTCTCGCGCGCTTTGCGAGCCGCCTCGCGGGCGCGCGCCGCGGTCAGGACTTTGTCGAAAATCTTCTTCGCGACCGGCGGATTCTGATCGAAGTAGGTCATGAGACCATCGTAGACGACGGAGTTCACGATCCCGTCGATTTCCGTGTTCACGAGCTTCACTTTGGTTTGCGATTCGAAGCGCGGATTCGGCAGCTTGATGCTGAGGACACAGATCAAACCCTCGCGCACGTCGTCGCCGGAAATTGCCGGGTCCTTGTCCTTCACGAGACTGTTGGACTTGGCGTATTGATTGACCGCTTTCGTTAGGGCGGTGCGGAAGCCGGTGAGGTGTGTGCCGCCGTCCGGATTCGGAATGGAGTTGGCGAACGGCAAAATCTGGTCGTTGTAGCTGTCGTTATACTGGAGGACGACATCAACAAAAACCTCATCGCGCTGGCGCGAGATGACGACGGGCTTGGGATGGATCGTGTTCTTGTTGTCGCCGAGCTGCTTTACGAACTCCTCGATGCCGTGTTTGTAGAAAAAGGTTTCTTTTTTCGACGGATCGGTTCGCTCGTCGACGAGGTGGATTTCGATGCCGGGATTAAGAAAAGCCAGCTCGCGTAGCCGGCTCGCGAGACGTTCAAATTTAAACTCGGTTGTGATCGTGAAGATCGTCGGATCGGGCAGGAAGGTGATGAGGGTGCCGGTGGTCTTTTTGTTCTTGAGCTCGCCGATGACGCTGAGTTTCTGGGTCGTCTTCCCGCGTTCGAAGGCCATGTGGTAGACCTTGGCGTCGCGTGAGACCTCGACTTTGAACCAATCGGATAACGCGTTGACGCACTTCGCGCCGACGCCGTGGAGGCCGCCGGAATATTTATAAGCGCCCTGGCCGAACTTGCCACCGGCGTGCAGGTTCGTCAGCACCAGCTCGACCGCGGGGATTTTGAATTTCGGATGCAGATCGACGGGAATTCCGCGGCCGTTGTCGCGCACGGAGACGGAGCCATCAACATGAATCGAGACATCGATCTTGCTGCAATAGCCGGCGAGGTGTTCGTCGATCGAGTTGTCGAGCACCTCGAAAACGCAATGGTGCAGACCGCGCTCGTCGGGATCGCCGATATACATGCCGGGGCGTTTCCGGACGGCCTCGAGGCCTTCGAGCTTGTCGATCTGGGCGGCGTTGTATTTTTGGCTTTCGGCGACGCCGGCGGGACGTTCCTCCTGACGGCTCGGGGAGGAAATTTCGTCGTTAGTTTGAAGCATAGAACCGCGGGCGCGCCGCGAGGCTGAAACATAGGCGAAGAGAGGCCTTCGGACAACTAAATATCTGGTCTCCACACAGGCCGCGAAGACGCAACATTTGGGACGCGACGCCGAAACATGGCGCAGGATGTGGTGGCACGTGGCCGAATCCACGACCTCTTGTCCGCGGCAGGCATCACGGACGCGTTCGCCAGGCAAAACGAGCGCGGAGAGAGGCCACCGGAGCCAGTCTTGGCGCTCCCGAGTTTTGTCTCAGGCAAAGTCGTGATATGATCCGACGATGGCAGATGATCGCCCAGCACTTTGTAGGCGTCGGCCTTTGGCGAAAGCCTGGTTACACAGGGAAGTAGTAAAGCCACAGGGAGCGCGACCCTTACAAAGTGTTGGGAGGAAAGTCCGAACACCAGACGGCAACATGCCGCGCAGAACGCGCGGGCGCCTTTCGCGTAAGCGACAGGCGACGGAGAGTGTCACAGAAAACATACGGCCTGATGAGCGGCGTGGGTCGCTCGTTAGGCAAAGGTGAAAAGGCGAGGTAAGAGCTCACCGCTCGACGCGCAAGCGGCGAGGCAGGAAAAACCCCATGCGGTGCAAGACAAAACAGAGGAAGGGCAGCCGGTCCGTTAACCCCTCGGGTATCGTCGCATCATGCGGCGCGCGAGCGTCGTGGGCGTTCGGTTCTTTGTTCGCAAAGAGTCGGGCGAGATAAATGATCATCGCCTCGGAGAAATCCGGGGAACAGAATTCGGCTTATCGCCATCGAGATGGAGGGCGCTCCGGGAAACGGGGCGCCCTTCCCTTTTCTTATCGAGAAAAGGGTTCACCGCTGAGGTCGCTGCCAATTCGGAGGGCTGATTGACTTTCGGAACGCCGCTCAGGAAAAAGCAGCAGTAGTCATTCTGAGCAGAGCGAACGACCTCACGATTGTCGTCCGCGGTCGCGTGATTCACTATCGGCGTGATCTCAAGGCCTTCGCTGCGTTCAAGGATGATTGCTCTGAATCTTCTTCTGCTCCTCCGCGATCGTCTCTGTGTCCTTAGCGTCCTCTGCAGTGATGACGTCACTTTCTTTGCTCGCGCGCGAACAGATACTGGACGAGATCGCGATTGAACTGTTCGGCTAGGCGCGAGCACGCGGGTTAAAGCTGAAGGTTTGCGACTTGGTGGCGAAAATCCGGAATGGCTGCTGAATGTATTTCGTCCGGCAGATTTCCAGCGACCGCTCGACGATTGTGCGTTCGGGATTGATGGTGATGAAACGGAAATCGCGCCGTTTGATTGCGGCCGCGGCGTCTGCGCGCGGATGGGCAAATTGTGGATAAAGCAAATCGAGCTCGCCGATTGCTTCCTGCGCGGTCGCCGGCCGGAGCGCACCTCCGAGACAGAACATGACAAGCGCGAGGAGGATTCGAGGCACGGCCGCAAAGATACAATTTCGCTGCGTCTCGGCAGCGAAAGAGGCGCGCCTAACGACGCGCCTCTTGCGAGTTCCAGCATTGATTGCTCGGGCTACTTCTCGTAGCGCTTCGACACTTCCGGCCAGTTGACCGTGTTCCACCACGCCTTCAAATAATCAGGGCGGCGGTTCTGATAGCGCAGGTAATAAGCGTGCTCCCAGACGTCGACGCCGAGCACAGGCATGTTGCCGTCCATGAGCGGACTATCCTGGTTTGCGGTCGAGATGATTTCCAGTTTGCCGCTCTTGTTCTTGATCAGCCACGCCCAGCCGCTGCCGAAACGTTTGCCACCGGCGTCGGCGAGTTTCTCCCTAAAGGCGTCGAAGCTGCCGAAGGTCGATTTGATGTCGTCGGCCAGTTTGCCGCTCGGTTCGCCACCGCCGTTCGGCCCCATGACTTGCCAGAACATGGAGTGATTGGCGTGGCCGCCGCCGTTGTTGCGCACGGCGGTGCGAATGTCTTCCGGCACATCGTTGATGTTGCGGAGCAAATCTTCGATCGATTTACCGGCGAGGTCGGGCTTGCCCTCGAGGGCTTTGTTCAAGTTGTTGACGTAGGCCTGATGATGCTTGTCGTGATGAATCTCCATTGTCTTCGCATCGATGTGCGGCTCAAGAGCATCATTGGCGTAGGGTAGTTTGGGTAATTCGTATGCCATTCTCAAATGTCGGGCCGCTCGGCACGATTTGGTAGTGTTTTTTTCGTTCGCGAGCCCGCGGCGTGTCACTTGCGCAAGAGGATGGCAGAGGTTACGTGCACCGAGTTTGACCATGGAAAAATTCTCTGTCCGCCGAGGCACGGTGCCGCTCCTCTGTCTCTTGATTCTGCTCGGCGCGCTCGCCAGTTGCGGGAAGAAAAAACAAGCCGCAAAACCCACACCCAGTGCGTCGCCCGCGGCCGCCGCCTCTCCTTCGGGACCCACCCCCGCTCCGCCGATCAGCGTCCCGGTCACACCTGCGATCGTGAAGCAAGGTCCCGATTCGATCACGCACTATCTCCATTTTCCCGCAGACCCGGCCGAGGCGAAGCGCAACAGCGTGGTGCAATTCTATTGCGACATCACCGATGAAGGAATCGTCGAGGCAACCTACGGCCTCGTCGGGAAGGACGAAGCGTTCAAGCGGGCGGTGCAAACGGCGCTCGACTGGGGCCACTTCACCCCGGCCACGCTCGACGGCAAGCCGGTTCCAGCCTATGTCGGCGGGACGGTGATTTTCCTGCATGAAAACGGCGCACCCGTCATCGCTGTTTCCCTCGCCACGCACGACCGCGAGCGGGTTGGCAAGTTGAGCAACTACATTCAGCCGCAGCTCATCGGCGGCTTGCGGCGCGAAGTCGCAAAAGTCATTCGCCAGATCCCGCACAATTTCCCGGTCGCAGGGATTGCGGAAGCGGACGTGCAGGTCGACGCCCGCGGCGCGGTCACGAGCACGTCGATCGTTGGCGAGACTCCTAAAGGGAGCGGCTTGGGCGAACTGCTCAACGTCGCGGTTAAAGGCGCACAGTTCACCCACGCCTATCAGAACGGGAAAGCCGCCGCCGGCGCGGTCGACGTCGTGGCGGATTTCAGCAAGCTTTAATCGCCAAGCTGTCGTTAGGCCGCGGTTGATTGGGGCTTGCGTTCATCGTCGCCCATGCGCTTCTGAAAATGGAGCTGCCCGACGCGGCGACCATCGGTTTGGGTGACGGTGATGAGATAATCTTCGATCCGCACTTGCTCGCCCTCCTTCGGGAGATGGCCCAACAAGTGGGTAACGTAACCGCCGATCGTGCTCACGTCGGCGTTTTCCAGCTCAAGTCCCGCGAGGTCGCTCAACTCGTAAAGGCCGAGCGTGCCATCGACGACAAACTCATGGTCGTTGATCCTGCGAAACTCCGCCCGCTCCATGTCGAACTCGTCCTGAATGTCGCCGACCAGTTCTTCGAGGATGTTCTCCATCGTCACCATTCCCACGGTGCCGCCGTATTCATCGACCACGATCGCAAGGTGCGCGTGCCTAACGAGAAAAAGACTGAGCAACTTCTCCAGCGACATCATTTCCGGCACCGGGATCAACTCGCGCTTGATCTTCATTAAATCCGGATGCGGATCGCGCATTAACGGCAGCAGCTCCTTGATGTGAATGAGCCCGAGCGCGTCATCGAGATGACCGCGGCAGAGTGGGAAACGCGTGTGCTTGGAAGCGAGGGCCTTCTCTACGTTTTCATCAAAACTCTGCTCGACATCGAGATAGACCACGTCGCCGCGCGGGGTCATGATATCCCGCACGACCCGCCGCCGCATGTCGAGCGCGTTAACGAGAATGTCGCGACCGATCGAGGAGACTTCGTTCTGTTCCTCACTCTGGTCGAGAATGAGTCGCAACTCCTCTTCGCTGTGCGCCAGCTCCGACCCGCTCACCGGTTTGAGCCGCAAGACCTTCTGCAGCAAGAAATTCGAGGAGTGATTGAGCAGCCAGATGAAGGGCCGAAAAACGAGATGAAAAATGGAAAGCGGCCTAACGAGTGTAAGTGAGACCGGCAAAGGGTTGGTGATGGCAAAGTACTTCGGCGCCAGCTCGCCGAAGACGATGTGCAAAAAGGTAATCCCGAGAAATGCCAGCACGACCGAGACCGTGGTCACGATCGCCTCGGAATGGATGTGTGCGAGCCCGAAAGCCGGCTGCAAAATAGTGGCGAGAAACTGCTCGCCCACCCAGCCGAGTCCGAGACTGGCGAGGGTGACGCCAAGCTGCGTCGCCGAGAGATAGGAGTCGAGATGCGAACGAACGTGCCGCGCGAATTTCGCCCGGGCATTTCCCTCGTCGATCAAAGTCTCGAGCTGACTGCTCCGGACTTTGATGATGGAATATTCCGCGGCGACGAAGAAGCCGTTCAGCGCCACCAGCGCAGCGATGCCAAAGAGTTTGCCGAAGATGACCGCGGGCGAGTCCCAATGCTCAGCGACGCCTTCCGCTCCGAGAGCAGCCAAGGCCAAATAGTGAAAAGAGAAGCTCATCGTGCGGGCGCGAACCGTCGCACCCCGCGTGACCCAGCGTGGGCCAAGCTACCAGCTCGACTTCGTCACGCCGGGAATCAAACCCTGCGAAGCGAGCTCGCGAAAAGTGAGGCGGGAAATCTTGAAGCGGCGAATGAACGCGCGGCGGCGGCCACTCACCTGGCAACGATTGACGACACGCGTCGGACTGGCGTCGCGCGGCAGCTGCGAGAGACCGATGTAGTCCTTCTTCGCCTTCAACTCAGCGCGGAGCGCGGCGTATTTCTCAACCGTTTTGCGCTTGCGTTCGTTGCGATTAATCCAGGAAGTTTTCGCCATAAGGGAACGCGGAAGGTAGCGGGAAACGCCGGGGGTGCAACCAAATTGTTCCAGTGACCCGCCTGCCGCGCCGCAAACACGCCACGGTCGGATCGGCCCGCAGTTATCGATGATGCATGGTCCACATCGGCACTGTAGGCGCAGTTGGCGCGGCAGACGTTGCTGAAGCGTCCGGCAGGTGGCCCGCCTTCGTAGTGTTGACGATGTTTCCGCTTCCTTCGAGCACTCTTCCTTCTGACGCGGGCGGGTTGTGCGATGCACTCGAGCAAAGCCTCCGCCGCATGTTCACACCTTCGGGGCCGACGGTCACGGTCGAGGAAAAGCAGTATCCCGACCTGTCCTCGCTCCGAGTCTCGCTCGATTGCGCGCAGGTGGGCGATGGTCCGCCGCCGCGACCAAAGGCGCCCGTCGGCCCGGTGAAGCCGGCCTTGCAAGCCGAGCACTTCGAGATCAGTGGCCGGCCGATTTTTGTGCAAGGTGCGGCAGTCAATCTTGCCTGTGCGGCGAAGGAGGTGCGGATCAGTCAGGGCCGCGATGAGGATGGCAAGTTGCTCCTACTTTTGCAGGACGCCGCCGAGGGAAGTATCGAAATCTCACTCACGGTAACGGATCTCGAGGCGCTCGTGCTCGTCGGCGTTAAAGCGGAAGCCGCGAAGCAAGGTGTCACTATCGAGGCAGTGCAAATCAAGCTTCACTCGCGGACGGAGCGCGCCCTCGATGTTGAGGTGCAGGTGCGCGCGAAAAAGCTGTTTCTCAGCGCAGCCGTGCGGATCAGCGGCCGCGCGGAAATCGATGAACAACTGATAGCGCGGCTTTCCCAGCTCAGGTGCGATGGCGAAGGCACCCTCGGCACCCTCGCTTGCGGCGTGCTCGCGCCGCAACTACAGCGCTTCGACGGACGTCAGTATTCACTCATGGCGCTCCCGCTCGGCGAACTGAAGCTGCGCGAAGTTCGCATCACCGCCGGCCAGGAACTGCGGGTGACCGCGGAGTTCGGACACGCCGCGGCCTAAGGCTTTGATGTACTTTTTCTGGAGGGACGACCGCTGTGTCGTCCGTGTCTGCCTAGCCAAAGACGGACGGGACAGAGCGCGTCCCTCCAGCCGGTGCCTTTGAATATGCATGACGTGAATCTAAGTTCGTCAGGCAAAAGACAACGGGCCCACTCCAAGGGAAGCGCGGCCCGCTCTTCGATTGATCCTGCTCGTCGTTAGACGGTCAGAAAGTGTGGATCAAACACCAGTCCAAAAATAGGGGCGGACGGCGTCGTAGTCGTAGACATGCTTGTTCCAGGTCAGATCCTGCGTCTTCGGCCATTCGTTAGGCGTGAAAAAAGGTCGCGCCTTCCAGCTTATCCTTGGTCGCATGCAAAACATAGCCAGGACTGGCGCTCTTGCTTTGGCGCAGGAGCATCCAAGGCATCATCGTCAGCTTGTCGCCCTTATTGATGAAAGCGTTGCTGAAGGTCACCACCGCATAGGCCACTTTCCCGGAATGGCTATCGACCATGACATCCTTGATGCCGCCGATCTCATGGCCGGTGGTGTCAAATAATTTGGCGTCGTTGGTCTTACTCATCCGGACCAATTTGACGTTCCGATTTTTCGTCATCTCCTGCGTCCAAGCCTTGTTCAAGTCTGGCCAGTGATCCTTCTTGAAGCTGTTCTCTTTCTTGAGTTCTGGCTTGCTGGCGTTAACGACGAACTTATAGTTACCGTCATCGGTCTTCTGAGTCTCGATCTTGTTCCATTCCAGCGGTGTTAGCTGGTCGTTGAGCGAGAGGTAATTGTTGATGTCGAGAATGTCCCGAGTCATGCCGCCGGAATTCTCGTCAAAGACGACATCATTGATTTCACCGATCTGGTTGCCGTTGGAGTCATAGACATTCACGCCCAGGACCTGCGAACTGCGCAGGAGTTTGGCTGGAAATGATACCGCCGGCTTGGCCAAAGCGGGCGCCGCGCTCAGCCCGAGGGCGAGGCAACAGCTCGTGGCCGCTAATAAAAGTTTCACTTGGTTATTTCCTTTCGTTGCGGAGAGGTCCGGAGGAACGCGATCGCCGCAAAGTTGCGGGATCCCGGGGAATAATTGGCAACCCACGAGACTTTGCTTAGGAAGCGCCAGCTCGAATCGCTCCTTTGGTCCCTGTTGGTAACTCACGGGAAATCCCGCGGCGTTTGGTAGGCTATCATCCTTGAGGCGTTCTCGCAAAGCTTGGCCGCCTCGAGGATGTCTTACCGCACGAGATTTGTCGGGATGACGGCGGATACAACCTGGTGCACCTTCACCTGCGTGGGGTGATAAGAATGGATCGTGAAGTCCCCGCGCCCCTGCCTGACGACATGCTGATAAAAATCGGATTTGATATTGAGTTTGAGCTGCGCAATCCAACGCCCATGGTGTTGATGCTTTTCGTGCACCCTTCGCGCCAGGCTGATCTGCGGAGTCCAGAAGAGCTGCGAGTCACACCTGATACGTCGGTCTCCTATTACAGCGACCTGTTCGGGAATCGCTGCGCGCGGCTTCTCGCGCCGGAGGGAAATGTGCGCCTGCAGATCGAGAGCTTGATCGAAGACAGTGGCGAGCCCGATCCGCAATCGCCCGATGCCGTGCAGCATCAAATCGAGAGTTTGCCGGATGAGACGCTCGCGTTTCTCATGCCGAGCCGTTATTGCGAAGTGGACAAACTTACCGACACGGCTTGGAAGTTATTCGGTCAAACGCCGCCGGGCTGGGCGCGGGTCAAAGCGATCTGCGACTGGGTGAACCAGCACATTACTTTCGGTTATCATTTTGCGAACTCTTCGAAGTCGGCTTTCGATGTTTACACCGATGGCCGCGGAGTCTGCCGGGACTTCAGTCATCTTGCGCTGACCTTTTGCCGCTGCATGAATATCCCTGCGCGCTATGTCACCGGCTACATGGGCGACATCGGGGTGCCGCTGGTTTTGCCGATGGATTTCAGCGGCTGGTTTGAAGTTTATCTCGGCGACCGCTGGCACACTTTCGATGCCCGGCACAACGTCCCGCGGATCGGACGCATCGTGATGGCTACAGGCCGCGACGCCGCCGATGTCGCCCTCACGACCAACTTCGGCAGCGCGACATTGAAGAAGTTCTTTGTCATCAGCGACGAGGTAACGGCGTAGGACTCTTGCTGGAGCCATTTACTGCTTGCTCAGGCGCCAGAAGAGATACCCGCCGATCCCGAGGAAGAGCACGTTTGGAAACCAGACGAGCAGATCGGGATGAATCCCGGGATGTTCGCGCAACGTGTCGGCGATGATGACGAAGAGGAAATAGAAGATCGCCACGAGCAATCCGGTGGCGAAGCCAACCGAGGTTTCGCGGCGGTGAGTGGTGATGCCTAACGGTACCCCGATCAAGGCGAAGGCGAGACAGGAAAACGGAAACGAAAACCGTTTATTGATCTCGGTGCGGGTCGCGCTGCGATCGCGCTGGGCGCCAGATTTTAATTGCTCAAGCAATTGGGAAAGAGAAAGCGCCGAGCGGCTCGGCCGTTTCTTTTCCCGCTCGTATAGTTCCTCCAGGCTGATCGGGAGGGTCCCTTCCGCCAGGCTAATTCCGTCCTTGATCTTGCGCAGATCGTAAGGGTCGCGCGCGTCGCGCTCCTGATAACGCGCGTCGTAAAGATGAAGCAGCAGCCGTTTGTTAGGCAGATCCGTCTCCAGCTTCCCGGTGCGGGCGTGCGTCACCCGGATCGGAAGATCGTGCTCATCCATCTGGAAAACGAGAATGTTCTCCAGTTTGTTCCCTTCTTTTTTCCCGACATAAATTTTGCGCCCCGGAAACTGGT
>DASXPA010000040.1:0-13422 GCA_036493915.1 Chthoniobacterales bacterium
TGATGAATTTTCCCATCCCGTTGCCGGATGATCCGCGCAAATGGGACGGCTGGAGCCGCTACAGTTCGCCGGATCTTTACGAGCGCCTCGGCCTCGATTCGCGCACCAAGCCGAGCAATGAATTGATCGAGGAGCGCTTCCGCGAGTTGCTCCTCTGGTGGCAAAAAAAGCTGCCGCTCAAAAACCAGCCAAGCAATCCCCTAGCGCAACTGCTCCGTTCCGGCCTCGAAGAATCGTCGCGATATCTGACAGAAGCGCGAGTCGAGCTACTTAATCCGGAGCGTCGTCAGCAGATGGACGACGCCCTCGCCGCGCAGGCGGAAGAACGCGCGATTGCGGAGTTTCAAAAATATCTCGACTTCGCCCTCAACGATGGAACGCTCGCGCCGCAGGAAGAGGAAACTTTGCTTCAATTTGGCCGCGACAACGGCCTTGAGGAAGAGCAACTGAAGCAACTGATCGACGACGAGCTCGCTACCACCGGAGCCGTCCGCGTGGTGCCGCCGACGACCGAAGAACTCGAAGCCGCGGCCAACGCAGCGGCGCGCAAGCTCGATCCGAAAGAAGATTTCATGCGCATGCTGCAACTGAGCGGTCTCGACAGCGATGGCATGACCGACGACCAGCGCGACGCGTTCATCAACGTCGCCGAAAACCTCGGTCTCGACGCCGGCGACGCGGAAGACCTGGTTGATCTTTACCTCGAAGAAATCGACGGGGTGGCTGCGCCCGCGCCTCCGAAAGCGGTGGTAAAGGTCGCGCCCAAAGCCGCGCCTGCCGATGCCGCTCCCGCCGCCTCCGCTCCCACCGTCGCGACAAGTCCTGGTGATGTAGAAGGCGAACGGCGGCGCTTTCCTCCTTTTAACAGTACGATCGGCGTGGAGATGTTGCTCGTGCCTTCCGGCAACTTCCTCATGGGCAGCGACGCTCCCGACGCCGCGCCTAACGAACGTCCCGTGACGCCAGTGACGATCTCTCGCTTTTATCTTTCGCGCCATCTGGTGACGAACGAGCAATATGAGAAGTTCGAGTCGAGCCATCGCCATAAGCGCGCACCCGGCGCCGGCGATCGGCATCCGGTGGTCTACGTAAGTAGTGCCGAGGCGGCGAAGTTTTGCCAGTGGCTTAGCTCGCACGAACGCCGCCGCTATCGACTGCCGACGGAGGCGGAATGGGAGTATGCGGCGCGCGGCGCCGATGGCCGCAAGTATCCCTGGGGAAGCCAGGAAGGGCGGGGCGACCTGGGCAATTTCGCCGATCGCAACACTGTCTTCGCCTGGAGCGACCACGAGATTGACGACGGCTTTGCCGAAAGCTCGCCCGTTGGCGCCTTTCCTCTAGGCGTGAGTCCTTTCGGGATCGAGGACATGGCGGGAAACGTCTGGGAATGGTGCAGCGATTTCATCGAGCCGTACCGCGGCACTCCGAAGACCAACCCGCGCGGTGCGAAGTCGGGCATGAAGCGAGTCTACCGCGGGGGAAGTTGGAAATCGCGCTTCAACAGCCTGCGCGCGACCACGCGCGGTGCAAATGCGCCCAATTATTCCTGCAACGATCTCGGTTTTCGGATCGTCTGTGAATGCGAAGGGTGACAGATGAAACGATGCAAGGTTGAAGCGGCTTTTTTCTTCGCTTCAACTCTTCAACTCTTCAACGCTTTAACCCTTCAGCCTCTCCTACGACGGATTGAAACGGAACTTGGCGCGGCCACGCTTGGCATTGGCTTTCGCCTTGCGCCGAGTCTTTTGCGAGGGTGTTTCGAAGGCGCGCAGACGGCGCACTTCTTCCAAAATTCCTTCCTGATCCAGCTTGTTCTTGAGCCGCTTCAAGGCCCGGTCCACCGGCTCCCCTTTACGAACTATCACTTCTGGCATGCGATTATCTCTCCGATCCTGTTAAAATTTCTGAAAAGCTTTCCCAGCTATCTGGGGTCCGATCCTAAGGCTCCGTTCCTTCAGCGTCAACTTCCGCGTTTGTAAGGCCCGAAACGCTGGGGAAACCCACCAAACGGGCGGATTGTGAACGGAGATTCTGCAGATTTTGGATTTGCGCCGCGAGAAATCGATTCGGTTAACCTCGCCTGCCGAGACGCCCCCGCAGGGCTTCAATAACCCCTGTGGACGAGCCACCCTTGTCTTGCGACCGCGCTGATGCGAAATTCCGCGCATGCCAGGACAAGGTTCAACCGGCAACGTTATCGCCGCCCTCTGCAGTTTTTTCATTCCCGGCCTCGGGCAACTTCTGCAAGGCCGGGTCTTCATGGCACTCGTGCAATTCGTCCTCGCTGCAGTGCTCTGGGTGGTTCTTCTCGGATGGGTCGTCCACCTCTGGTCGATCATCGACGCCGCGCTTTGGCGAGGCTGAGGAGGTGGCGACGCCAACACGTCCACGTCGGCCGTATCGCGCGCTTCAGTTCCCGAGCTTCTGCAACGATGTCTTCCAACGAGTCCAGGCGTCGTCGCGGGCCCTGTGATTGGCTGGCTTTGCATCGGGCGCTTCTCCCGCCCGCATAAAGCCGTGGCCGGCGCCCTCATAAATAACCGGCTCATAAGTCTTTCCTAAGGACTTCATAATCTCCTTGGTCTGCGGAATGGTCGCGCCGACGCGGGCGTCTTCTTCCCCGTAAAAGCCGTAAATCGGACACTGGATTTGCGCGGCATCCGATTTCTCTATCGGACCGGTGCCATAAAAAACGTAAGCCGCCTTTAGCTTCGGATTGTGATTGGCGTAGCCAAACGACCAGCCGCCGCCCCAGCAAAAACCCGCCACCGCAAGGGTGCCATCGCAGGCCGGCAGTTTCGTAACGTAATCGGCAGCGGCATCAAGATCGGGAAAGACCTGCGCAGACTTGAGTGCGGAAACCGCTTTCACCGCCGCCTCCTGATCGGGATAACTCGCCGTCTCCTTCCCGCCCGGCGCGGAGAGCAAATCCGGCACGATCGCGATGTAGCCTGCGGCCGCGATTTCATCGGCCACTTCCTGCGCCCAATCCGTCAGGCCAAAAATCTCGTGGACGACCAGCACGGCGGGCGCTTTGGCTTTCACCTCCGGATAAACGACGAACGCTTTCACCGTTCCGTTGCTGCTTTGGAGATCGACCCATTCGTGATGGCGCGGCGATTTCTCCAGCCGGGCTTTCGCCCAATCCTGCGCGAGCACGGTTCCAGCGCCTAGCGAGATGGTGAAGAGAACGAGTGCGAAAAGACGACGTTTCATGCCTCTACAGAACGCGCTTGCGCACGCGAGGCAACCGACGTCTCGGAAGTGGCCGACGCCGGAGGCAATCGGAGCGACGGGCACCATCGCGTCCGAGTTTTGTAGGAAAAGGAGACACGGAGGACACGGCGGTCATCCCTTCACTGCTAGTTCCGGAGCGTTTTCTTCAGCCGTGCGACCCCGTCGCGCGTCGCTTCTTCAGCAAGAGCGCGATCGGCCGAATAGGTGCGCACCGTTTTGGGCTCGTTCGCGGCGGTGGCCAAGGCGGCGGCCCGCTCCGGGTGGCGTGCTCGTCGTGGTCGGCAAATTGCAACAGGATGAACAGCGAAATCGCGCCCTCCTGCGCGAGGGCGAGCGCTCAGCCGCAGGCAAAGCGGAAGCCGTGAGAAGGTCGACAGGAGCGAGCGAGGATAAGACGAAGCGAAAAGCTTTCACAAGGTAATAGGAGGTGGTAGAGAGATTGGGCCGCTGCCAACCGAGCGTACCCATACTTATGTGACCTAGAATTTCTTCGTGAGACTCACATACCGACAACGATTGTTTAAAAGTTGACCACGCCAGGAATGGTGAAGAGGCAGAAGAGAATCATGCACGAGATAACCTCCACGAATTCGTGAACTCCCCGAACCTTAGCAACTTCGTGGCTACCGCAATAAGGACAGAGCCTAGCGGGCAGACTGACGAATGATGACATCGGTCTGCCGCAATGCGGACAGGCAACAGCCAGACTGGAATGGAAAAGAATGTCGAGGGGATTTTGGCGGAAATGGACTTTCGAAGTGCATCGTCCTCGGTTTCGGTCGTCGCTGTTTATTAACCGCGGATTTCGCGGATGACGCGGAGAAGAATAATAGGAAGGGAATCTGAGGCTTTGGATCCTGACGCGGAAATCCTATTCCCCGGTTCATTCCCTCCTGGCGCGCTCTCTGTATCCTCCGCTGTTAGATGCATCCGCGACGAGCGCAGATCATCATTCCGTGGCTTTGGACCGGTGTGAAGAGCCGATTCCTGATTCATTCCCTCCTCTGCGCTCTCTGCGTCCTCTGCGGTTAAATCCATCCGCAATGAGCGCGCCGATCGCTGTCGCCCGGCCGGACGTTTCCGGCCAAACCGCGGTCATTAGGCCAGTTTCAGTTAGCGCCCGATCGCGAACAGGATCTTGCCCGCACGCTTTCCTTCGCTCGCCCGTTCAATCGCCGCGCGAAAATCGCCTAACAAATAGCTGCGCTCGATCTTCGTTTGCAATAAGCCGCGGCGTGCGAATTCGATAAGGCGTTCAAAAGTCTCATCCCGCTCCGCGGCGCTCGCCCGCTCGTACCACTTGTTCACCCAGAAGCCGGTGAACTTGAGATTTTTGAAAATCAACAATCCGTTAGGCAAGGTCAGCGGCTTCAGACTCATCGCGCCGAAGGTGACGATCGTCGCTTCCGGCGCGACGATCTTCGCCAGGCGCAGCGCGCTCTCGCCGCCAACCGCGTTCAAGCCAAGCCGGATCGGCGCGCGCTCCGTCGCGGCAGCGACCGCGTCTCGCAGCTCGTCGTTATCGAGGAGGACAACATCGCCGCCTTCCGCGCGCAGTTCTTCGATCAGTTCCGAGCGCCTAACGACGTTCACCGTGCGAATTCCCAGCTCCCGCGCGATCTGGATGACGGCGCGGCCCGCAGCAGAGTTCGCTGCGTTTTGGATCACCCAGTCGCCTTTCTCCAGCTTCACGAAATCGTGCAGCATCCGCCAGGCGGTGATCGGGTTGATTTTCAACATCGCCGCCTGTTCCGGCGCGATGTCGTTAGGCACAACCACCAGTTTATCCGCTTTCACGATGGCGGCTTCACGCCAGGTGCCGAGATCGTGCGGCAAAATCACGAGGTCGCCGACCGCGATATCGCGCACGCCCGCGCCCACTTCCTCGACCACGCCCGCGCCTTCGAAACCGGGCGTCGCCGGCAGTGTGGGCCGAACCGGATACTTTCCTTCGATCGCGTTCAGGTCTGCCGGATTGATCGGCGCCGCCCGCAGACTAACGAGTGTGTCATCGTCTCCCGGACGGGGCAATTCCTCTTCGACGAGCTGCAAAACCTCGGCGGGTTTTCCGTGCGTGTGATAGACAATGGCGTTAATACTCCGCTTCATGCGATGACCTCCCAGCCTACAGCGAAGACTCCGGCCATCAATCTTGACGCGGGCGCCCGCGTCGCCCTTCTCGGGATGGCCGCGAATGTCATTCTCGCGACGGCGAAAATTACCGCTGGCGCGCTCGGTCATTCCTACGTTCTCATCGCCGACGGCATCGAGTCCGCGCTCGATATCGCCGGCTCGGCCATCATCTGGGGCGGGTTGAAATTTGCCGCCCGTCCGGCGGACGAGACTCACCCTTACGGTCACGGCAAAGCCGAGCCGCTCGCAGCCATCATGGTGTCGTTAGGCGTGCTCGCCGCTGCCCTCGTGCTCGCGGTTCAGAGTGCGCGCCAGATTTTTCTGCCACATAGCGCGCCGCGTCCTTTCACCCTCATTGTTCTCGTCGTCGTGGTGATCGTGAAGGAGCTGCTTTTCCGCATCGTCAACCGGATCGGGCTCGAGGCCGAGAGCACCGCGGTGCAGACCGACGCGTGGCATCATCGGACCGACGCGCTCACTTCCATCGCCGCATTCATCGGCATTTCGATCGCGCTCATCGGCGGGCCGAGATGGGAGAGCGCGGATGCCTGGGCGGCGCTTTTTGCCTGCGCGCTGATCGCCGCGAATGGCTGGCGGCTGCTCAACCCCGCGTTGCACGACATCATGGACACGGCCCCGCAGGGCGAAATCGTCGAAGCGGTTTGCGGCGCCGCCGGCCGGGTGCCGGGAGTGTTGAATGTGGAGAAATGCCTCGTGCGCAAGATGGGTTTGGAGTTTTACGTCGATCTGCACGTCGGGGTGGATGAAACGATCTCGGTGCGCTCGGGACATTCCATTGCGCACGAGGTAAAAGACGCCATCCGCCGAACCGATGCGCGGATCGTGGATGTGCTCGTGCACGTCGAGCCGGCGACGCCGCGTTAGCGGGTCATACGCTTTGTGCCGAAGCAGTCACAATGCCTCTCCAAAGTGCATCACGGGTTAGCGCAGCTCCCGCACAAGCACAGCGAGCGCGCTCGTGAGGCTATCACGGGCGACCGCGATCTGGCGCGCAAAACGCAGCAGCCTAACGACACTGAGCGGGTGACGTGCGAGATAGCCGAACAACTTGCCGCGCGCCATTCTTTGCCGCGCGATGTCGAAGAGAACCGAAGGCGACGCGGGAAACGGCGCGGAAGCGGCATCGCTGATGACGCGCAACGAGAGCATCGGCAACTTCCGCGCGGCGCAGGCTTCCGCGATCCAGGCCGTTTCCATATCGACGGCGACTGCGTCGTCCTTCTGAGCAAGCGTCTCGCGCTCGGCTGCCGTTTCAATGATCCGGTCGGTGGTCGTAAGCGTTCCCACCCGCGCAATGAGCATTTCGCAGGCGCGTTCGAGAAGTTGCGGATCGGAGAAGTTTTGCGCGAGAACGAGGTCGCCCACGCCTAACGACGGCTCGACCGCACCGGCAAATCCGCTGCTGATCAAAAACTCGAGCTGATGCGAATCGAGAAAAGTGCCGATGCGTGCGCGGCAGATTTTTTCGCCAACTCCGGTGTGGAGGATAGCCAGCTGGTGGTTGTGCGCGCGCACGAGCCGGCGAAAATCGCGGCTCTCGCTCGGCAGCGCGAAGGTGATCCCAATCACTTCGGCGGCGCCACGAGAACGATCTCGAGGTGGACCGGCTCGTTAGGCGAAGGCGCCCGCGAAATCGTCGCGCTCGGCGCGGGAGAGGGAGCACCGAGACCGGCGAGCATTTGGCGGAAATTCGTCTCTGCGGTGGCCGGAATGAGGACGAGGATGTTGAATCCGCCTTTATCGTTAGGCAAACCTTTCGTCGCCGACCCACCGGCTTTGGCCGCGGCGTCGATGATCGTCTTGGCGACCGCCTCTTGTTTCTCGGCAGGCGTCGGAATCGTGATCGGCTCGATCCCGATCATCGGGGTGGGGAAAGCCGCGGCGGCCGATTTTTCGACGGAGCTTTCCAACTGATGACGGAGCGCTGCTTCGCGCGCCTTCGTGACCGCGGCGGATGGCTTGTTGACCTTGAAAATGTAGATGAGACCGAGGGCCACATTCATCGCGACGAGAACGGCAAACGCCGCCGCGACCT
The DNA here is from genome assembly GCA_036493915.1 of Chthoniobacterales bacterium. Lineage (GTDB taxonomy): Bacteria > Verrucomicrobiota > Verrucomicrobiia > Chthoniobacterales > UBA10450 > Palsa-1392. The sequence continues at coordinate 7,427 of DASXPA010000040.1, forward strand.
GGCGACCGCGGGCACCGGCACGGATGGTGGCGGCGGTCTGGCCTGCCATCGCATTTTGCATCCCGCGATGCACCTGACGGGCGCTGGCAAATTGCTGCTGCAACTCGGGATCGGCGATGAGCGCGCGCTCGAGGCGTTCCTTTTCCGCGGGAGGCAATTTCCCTTCGAGATAATCGAAAAATTTTTCGGGAGTCAAAGCGGAGCAAAGTAGGCTGCAGCGGCGATTCGTCTAGAGGATCGACCGAGCCTGGCGGCCGGTTGAGAATGTATGCTTCCCCCTTACAATACGCGCTCCCATGCCCAAATCAGAAGCAAACGCTTCCCCTTCCCACCCTCGCCATCGATGGGTCCGCTGGCTTCTCATCGGGCTCGGCTCCCTCTTTCTCGTGCTTGTCGTTTTCCACGGTCCGATCCTGCGCGCGGTCGTCCATGCGATTGCGGTGAAAGTCGCGGCCGGGCAGAATCTCAAACTCGATTTCCGGCTCGAAGGCGATCCGCTCGATCAGGTCACGCTTCGCAACGTTCACGCCACGCCGACCGGCCCGAGCGCAGTCCGCGCGCTCGATGCCGGCGAGTTGAAAGTCGACTACAGCATTCCGGATCTGGTTTTCCATGGAATCTCCAACACGCTCAAGAACGTCGAAGCGCATGACGTCACGGCAGTGATCGATTCTTCCAAAGCGCTCCCGACGCCGACTCCGGCGCCGAACCAGAAGGTGAGTCTGCCGAAGTTTTTCCCCGATCGACTGGAAGCGACCAACATCAATCTCACGATCAAAAAGCAGCCTCAGGACATGGTGATCAAGAACCTCACCATCGGGCTGTATCCGAAGAAAGAAGGCAGGCTGCAGATCGACAAGATGCAGATCCCGGGCGTCCACACTTGGACCGACATCACCGCGACGACCACCTACGCGAACAAGAATCTCTACCTGCACAACCTGACGCTCGACCAGAATAACAAGCTGGAGACGCTGAACGTGGATGTGTCGAAGATTGGGCAGGGGAAACTCGGCTTGAAGCTGAAAGGGACGCTCGGCGGTGGCGACGTTGCCAGCCAGATGGAGCTGTCGACTGCCGGCATGAGCTATGAGACCAACACCAACGTACACGCCAAAGATATTTCGTTAGGCAAGCTCGGCGAATTGATCGGCAAGTCGCCTGGCCAATTCTCCGGCGACGTGAAAAGCGCCGATATCGACCTGAAAGGCGCGCTCGATAAACCGGCGACCTGGAACGGCACGATCAAGACCGACATTTCCAACCTGCGCGAAGGGGGAATGGCTCTTGACCACGTGAAGCTGGACGTCGATGCCGCGAACGGCCATGCCACTGTGCGCGCGGCACGGATCGACCAGGGGAATAACCGCGTGCAACTGCGGGGCTCGATCGAGCTGCCGAAAACGACCGCCGAGTTTGGGCAGACGCCGGGGAATTTCCAGATCGCGGTCGATGCGCCGGACCTGAAGCAGTTGACGCCGTTCATGGCGCGGCCAGCAAGCGGTAGCCTTCAGGCGAACGGCAACTTAAGAACCGGCAACGGCAAGGTGCAGCTCGATCTGCGGGCGAAAGGCAACCTGATCGGGTTCGACGGCGCGGCCGTGAAGCAGTTCACCGCCAACATCTCCGCGACGAAGAAAATGCCGCCGCCTGGCGAGAAGAAAAAGAACGCACCGGCGCCGCCGTTTTACGATGGGCTGAGCTCGAACGTGCAGACCGATTTGCACGACGTCCGCTACGGCGATTACGCGATCGACGAGGTGCAGACAACCGTGAAGAGCGACGGGGCGAAGGTCTCGTTGTCACTACTGACGATGACGCGAAACAATAACTTTCTTGAGGCGAGCGGAAATTTTCAGCTGCCTCCCCCTAACGAGAAGTTAATCAACCAGCCGGCTGATCTGCAACTCAACCTGCGCGCGCCGCAGCTGGCGGATTATTGGAAGAGTGACGCGCCGAACAAGGTTAGCGGCGAGCTGCAGGCCTATGGCGTCGTGCGCATCCGCGGCGGGGTTGCGAACGGACAGATCAATCTCTATGGGCAACGAATTGCCGCCCAGAAACTTGTCGTGAAGCAGCTCAGCATGCAGACCTCGATCGCCAACGACACGGTCTACCTGAACGATCTGACGGCAACGCTGAACGAGAAGGATTACATCAACGCTTACGGGACGGTGAAGTTGAAGAAGCCGTTTCCCTACACAGGCGCGGCGACGGTGAATCTGGCTGATCTGTCGACGTTTAAACCGTTGCTTAATGGCGGGCCGGGGCCCCCGGCAATAACGAAAAAGCTCGCTGGTTCGTTAGTTTTGAACTGGAACGGAAAAGGCGACACCGCAACGCTCAAGAATGAGGGCGACCTCAAACTCAACCTCGAGCACGGGCGTTACGCCGATCTGCAGAACCTGCAGGCGAATGTTGAGGCGCATTATTCGCCCGAGCAGTTGAGCGTCCCGATCGTTTATCTCGGGAGCGACAAGCTCAGCTTCCAGGCGATTCTGCAGGCGAAAGATTCCACCCTCGAGATTAGCAAAATTCAGATTGATCAGGGCGAAGCAAAATACGCGACCGCCTACGTGTTGCTGCCGCTTACCTGGAGCAACCTCGGGAGCTCGCAACCGCTCTTTCCACCTAACGGAAAGGTGCAGATCAATTTCGAGTCGGAGAATCTCGATATCGCAAAGCTCTTCGAAGATCTCGGCGCCAAGCCGCCCGCTTCCGGACAGCTCACGATCAAGCTCGAGGCTAGCGGACCGCTCGACCGGCTCCAGGCAAACCTGAATCTCCAGCTGCAAAACTTGGAGGCGGCCGCGGTCAAAAATCTTTCGCCCGCCGCGGTCCAGATGGCGATGAACCTGCAGAACAACCAGCTCAAGATCGACGGCAAAATCACCCAGCCGCAGATCCAGCCAGTGCAGCTGAAAGCGCAGCTTCCGCTCAACGTCGCGCAGGTGATCGCGAATAAAAAGCTCGATGAGCAAACTCCGCTCAACGCGAAAATCGAAATGCCGCGCAGCTCGATCAATTTCCTGCGCGAGTTCGTCCCGGCGTTGCGGCAGCTTGATGGCAGCCTCGCGATGAATGTCAACGTCGGCGGCACGATCGCGAAGCCGGTCCTGAGCGGGGCCGCCGACATGGGCATCAACGTCGCGCGCTTCGAAAATGAAACATTGCCTGCCCTAACGAACTTTAAGGCGCAGCTTAGCTTCCGCGACGACACGCTCCGCTTCGAGCGCTTCGGCGGCGATCTCGCGGGCGGCCCGTTCACTCTCTCCGGACGGATCACCTTGCCGAAATTGACCGAGCCGAATTTCGATCTCCACCTGAAAGCGAACAGCGTCCTCGTCGCGCGTAACGACAGCCTGACGGCGCGCGTCGATGCGGAACTCAAAGTCGAAGGCCCGATGAAGAGCGCGAGTGTGAGCGGTCAGGTCGAGACGACGAACAGCCGTTTCCTCAAGAACATCGACATCATTCCGATCGGCCTGCCCGGCCGGCCGGCGCCGCTCCCCGAACCTCCTTCCGCCGCACCCGAACTTTCCTTCCCAAATCCGCCGCTGCGCGATTGGAAATTCGACATCGTGATCAAAAGCAAGGACCCGTTTTTGATTCGTGGCAATCTCGCCAGCGGCAGCGCGATCGTCGATATGAAACTTGCCGGCACCGGGCTGCACCCGCAGTTACAGGGACAGGTGCGCCTGGCAAACTTCGACGCCACGCTGCCTTTCAGCACCCTTACAATTAACCTCGGTTTTCTCTATTTTAACCCCGACGACCCGCTTAACCCTCGGATAGAGTTACAAGGAACGTCACTCATCCAGGACTACACCGTTCATGTCTACGTTTATGGGACGGCGAACGCGCCGCGGGCCGTCTTCAGCAGCGAACCGCCGCTGCCGCAGGAAGACATCATTTCGCTCCTCGCGACGGGCGTGACCCGCTCCAACCTGAGCGGCAGCAACGTCCTCGCCAGCCGCGCCCTGCTGCTTCTCGGGAAGGAGCTTTACCGGAAAATCTTCAAGCGTGGCAGCAGCGAGGAGCCGGTGAATAGCGATTCGATTTTCAGCCGTTTGAGCGTCGAATATAGCGGCGCCGATCCGCGCACCGGCGAGCAGACCGCGACCGCGAAATACAAGGTCAGCGATCACTTCGTTCTCATTGGCGATCTGGGAGTGGCGGGCTCATTTCGTGGCAAGGTGCAGTATCTCATTCGCTTCCGTTAAGACATGGGAACTGGAGATAAAGCAGATCGCCGGACCAGACTCGCCGCGTCCGTGTTTGGCGTCCGCGCAGAGCTAAGGAGTTGTCATCCCGAGGCCCGCGAAGTGCGCCGAGGGATCTCACGCCAGCTCTCATGGCTACATTTTTGGAAAAGGAAGCCGATTAGCTCGCGTGAGCTTCCTCGCCGTTTGAAAGCCCGGTCTAGTTCGCTCCGCGAGCTGCATCACGCTCGCGTTCTCGGGATGACGGCTCAGATCGCGGCGGCCAGTCTCCCCGGAGGGACGCGCTCTTGCGCGCCCAGGCTCGCGAGGTTGTGCTTGTTCACCTGCCTAACGATCTGCCTAACGACTGACGGGCTGCGGGCGCAAGATGCTGCCGCGGTAAAGTTGCCCGAGCAGAAGCAGCGCGAAGAACAAGCCAAGGCGGAATCGAAAGAGCAGGAAAAAATCGCCCAGCAGGCCAGCACCGAGATCGTCGGCAACACCGCTTACGACGACAAAACTCTGCGCTCGGAGGTAAAGGAGCAGCTTAGCTTCATCGCCCAGCATGGCCTGACCAATGCGCGCGCTGATGACGCGGCCTTTTTCCTCGAGCTCTATTACCGGAAACACGGCTATGCCAAGGTCAGTGTTCGCTACACGATTCTCTCGGGGAATCGCTTTCGGCTCGAGGTCGCCGAAGGACCGCTCGTCCACCTCGCGAAGGTCATCTTCATCGGGAATCGCCAGATCACGGTGGATAAACTCTTCGACTACGCCGTCGGTCCGACACGGCAACGCGTCTCCAAGGCGCAGGCGGCGCTTCCCTTCGTGCCGAGCGATCTGAGTGAAGGCGCGGACCTCGTGCAGCGTTTCTACGTTTCGGAGGGTTTCGCCGAGTGCACCGTTGAGCCGCCGACGTACCACTACGTCGCGCCCGACCGGGTCAATGCCGACATCGTTATCCACGAAGGGCGGAAATATTTCTTTGGTAACGTCAGCTTCTCCGGTCCGACGATCTACGGCGCGGAAGCTTTGCGCGGACAAATCCTCGACCTTCTCCGCTTGCCCTACACCGCGGCTCGGCTCGCCGACATCCCGCGGCGTTTGCAGTCTTACTATAAGACGCGCGGGTATTACGCGGTAAAAGTGGACGCGATCGGTGATCCGACCCTCGCCCTGCAGTCTCACGTGCCCGTGCGCGTGACGGTCGAGCCAGGGCCGGTCTATTATTACGACGGCGTGACTGTAAGCGGGACGCTACACTTACGGCCGAGTTATCTCGTCAATCGCTTCAAAGGCTTGCATGGCAAACCCTACAGCCCGGAGACGGTCGATAAGAAATTCCGCGAGCTTATTCAGACAAGTCTCTTCAACATCGTGAAGATCAATCCTACCCCAGTCGATGGGAACCGGCTTCGGCTTGACGTCAACGTGGAGGAAGCGAAGCCGCAGGAGTTCGGCTTCTCGGTCGGCTACGGTTCCTACGAAGGCGCGATCCTCGGGGTTTCCTATACTAATCGCGACCTCTTCGGCTACGGCCGTCCGATCACCACTTCGGTTGAATACACCCAGCGCAGCTATAAGGGCGAGGTGCAGTTCGACGATCCGTATCTTTTTGACACCGGCTTCGCCCTCCAAGCGCGACTCTCGGCACTGACCTTCGACTACGACGGCTACACCAAGTTCGAGTTTGGCGGTCGTCTCACTCTCAGCCGGCAAATTACCGATGCCTATTCCATCGGCTTCGTCGTCTCGCCGCGGCATGTCGAGATCACCGATGCTTCGATCGACAAT